>JAZLAA010000017.1:0-1563 GCA_045612945.1 Elusimicrobiaceae bacterium | reverse complement strand
GGCCGCGCCTAAACTGGAGAAGATTGTAATTAACATCGGCGTGAAAGAAGCCAGAGAAGATATCAAAGCGCTGGATATTGCCAAAGATGACCTGACCGCTATTGCCGGCCAAGCCAGCCAAGTGCGCCGCGCTAAAAAATCTATCTCTAACTTCAAATTGCGTGAAGGCATGCCCATCGGTGTACGCGTAACCTTACGCGGCGCGCGCATGTATGAATTTATGGAACGCTTTATTTCCATTGCCTGCCCGCGCATCCGCGGCTTCCAAGGCTTCAACCCGAGCTTTGACGGGAGAGGCAACTTGAACTTGGGGATTAAAGAACACTATATTTTCCCGGAAATTGATGTGGAAAAATCTCCCAAAGCCTATGGTATGAACATTACGTTTGTAACCACAGCCGACAACGATAAGAACGGCCGCTTGCTGATGGATTATATGGGCTTGCCGTTCCGCAAATCGGGTAAATAAGGAGCAAAAAACATGGCTACGAAAGCATGGGTTGCAAAAATGGCGAAAGACCAAAAATTTGCTGTGCGCTACCACAACAGATGCCAAATCTGTGGCCGCGCCCGCGGATATTACCGCGACTTTGGTCTGTGCCGTATCTGCCTGAGAAAAATGGCTCACCAGGGTTTAATCCCCGGTCTTAAAAAATCCAGTTGGTAATTTACAGGAGGAGCTGCCTACGCGGGCCAACTCTATAATATAGAAAGTAGTTTGCAAGGGCAACTTAAAATATGGATCCAATCGCAGATTTCTTAACCAGAATAAGAAACGCTAACATGAAGAAAAAAGAAAAAGTGGATATCCCTTTTTCTAAAATCAAAACTGAAATTGCGCGCATTCTTAAAGAAGAAGGATATATCGCCAATTTCAAAGCCGTCCATAACGAAACCAAGGGCGGTGTGGTCAGAGTATTTTTGAAATACACGCCCGAAAACGAAAGCGTGATCCAAGGTTTACGCCGTGTGTCTAAACCCGGTTCCCGCGTGTATAGCGCTTACGATAATATCCCGAAAGTGCGCGGTGCGTTTGGTATTTCTATCTTGTCCACTTCCAAGGGCCTGATGACCGACGCCAAAGCCAAAGCGGCTAAAATCGGCGGCGAAGTGTTGTGCCAAGTGTGGTAAGGGGGGAATATGAGTAGAATTGGTAAAAAAGTAATTGCTATTCCCGCTAAAACCAAAGTGGAAATTAAAGATAATGTAATCACTGCCAGCGGTGCGTTAGGTTCTTTGTCCTACACCGTTCCAGCCGGGATTACCCCGAAACTCGACAACGGCACCCTTTCTTTTTCCATTGAAGAAAAAGACTTCAAAACGTTGAACGCGTTGCACGGAACGACCCGTGCCAATGTATTTAACATCATTGAAGGTGTTACCAACGGTTTCTCCAAAACCTTGGAAATTAACGGCTTAGGGTACCGCGCCAGCGTAGCCGGTAAAAAACTGAACTTAGAGCTTGGTTTTTCGCACCCGGTCAATTTGGACATCCCCGAAGGGCTTACCGTAACGGTGGACCCCAAAACCGGGTTTGTCACGATTAAAGGCAGCAATAAGTTC
>JAZLAA010000016.1:0-2372 GCA_045612945.1 Elusimicrobiaceae bacterium | reverse complement strand
CCCAGTTGCGTGCCATGGCAATCAGTTGCCCCCAATCGGCCGTACCCGGTTGCGCCCCCAACCCTAAAAACGAAAGAGAAGCCGCCGTTAATACCACATACCCAATATCTAAACTAGCTACCACTACAGAAGGGTAAATGGCATTTGGAACTAAGTGGCGCACAAAAATACGCACTCCGCCGGCCCCCAAAGTACGCGCAGCTGTTACATACCCGCGCTCTTTGACGGACAAAATATCCCCCCGCACCAAACGCGCGTAAGAAGGCCACGCTACAGCAGTAAGGGCAATCATCATATTTTTTAAGTCCGGCCCCAACATGGCCGCAATGACCATGGCTAACACTAAAGAGGGTAACGCAAAAACCACATCGGTAAGCCGCATTAAAATTTCATCTACTTTGCCACCAAAATACGCCGCCAGGCCCCCCACTAATAGCCCGATTAAAAAAGCCAAAGCGGTTACCGTAATTCCTATTTTAAAAGCTAAACGAGTGCCCCACACTACGCCGTAGTAGAGGTCATATTGTTGCTCAGTGGTGCCCAACCAATTTTGGGCACTGGGCGGCTGGGGCGTAATTTGGTAATTTTGCTGCGGCACTTGATACGGATTGGCCGCATTTTGCACTGGGGCTAATACCGGTGCCAATAACGCCACCCCTCCAAAAAACACCACCAAAAACAACCCCGCTAAAGAGGTTTTATTGGTAAAAATACGTGACAGTAAACGTTTGCCCATAGTTACTCCAAACGAATACGCGGGTCCACCGCAGTATATAAGATATCCGCCACTAAATTGCCCAGCACAAACAATACCGCTACGACGAGCGAAAACCCTAAGATCCCGGCAATATCTAGTTGTTGGGCGGCCACTACTCCAAAACGGCCAATGCCGGGATAGTCAAAAATAGTTTCCACAATGACCGTCCCTCCCAACAAGCGGATGAATTGAATCCCCGCTAGGGTAATTACCGGAATAATGGCATTTTTACCGGCATGTTTGTAAATCACTTGGGTTTCACGTAGCCCTTTGGCGCGTGCGGTACGCACATAATCTTTGCCTAATTCCTCCAACATGCTGGAACGCATCACCCGCACCATGAGGGCAAACGAACCAATACACAACGTCACTGCCGGCAACACCAGGTGGGAAAGCACATCCCCAAATACATACCAGTTGCCATTTAAAATGCTGTCTATGAGCAAAAAACCGGTATAGGTTTTAAAAGTATCGCTGTGAATAATAAAATCCGTTTGTACCGAATATCCCCCCGGCGAGAACCAGTGCAGTTTGCCATAAAATACCATTAAGAGCAAGAGCCCCAATACAAAAATAGGAAGCGAAAACCCCCCCACCGAAAATACCCGTGCCAGCGCATCTTGCCATTTACCTTTATGCACAGCCGACCAGACCCCCAGCCACACGCCCGCCAAAACCACCAGTAACATGGTTACCACGGCCAGCTGTACCGTAGCCGGTAAATAGCGTTTAATAGCTTGCGCCACCGGCATATTGGCACTGGGGCTATAACCTAAATTACCCTTGCTAACCTGCCCCAGCCAGCGCCCATACTGTTTAAGCACGGGGTCACGCAGGCCATATTGGCGGATGACTTCTTCCAGTGCACCCATTTGGCGCGGGTCTTTTACATAAAGCGAAGCACGCATTTGCGGACTTAAGCGCTGGGTTAACAGAAACAATAGAAACGTTACCCCCAATACGACCAGCGGTAATAAACACAACCGGCGCAAGATATACGCTTTCATAGGCAAGCCTCCACCCGGGGCACCGCCGCTAACAACTGGCGGGTATAGGGTTGCCGGGGGTTAGTAAAAATTTGTTCGGCCGGGGCACACTCCACGATGCGCCCATGCTGCATGACGGCAATGTCATCACATAAAAAACGCGCTACGGCAAAATCATGCGTTACAAATAACATAGACAACCGGCGTTGACGCTGAATATCTTTGAGCAAATTTAAAATTTGGGCCTGCACCGAAACGTCCAACGCCGATACCGGCTCATCGGCAATTAAAATCTGCGGTTCTAACGCTAACGCCCGCGCAATGGCCAAGCGCTGGCGCTGCCCGCCGGAAAATTCGTGCGGGTAACGCTCTAAATACGCAGCGTCAAGCCCTACGGTATGTAACAAGTCTTTTAAAAAAGCCGTGCGGGAAGATTTATCTTTTTTTAAGCCGTGGATATCTAGCGGTTCACTTAAAATTTGGCGCACGGAAAACCGCGGGTCCAAACTGGCATAAGGGTCTTGAAACACTACCTGCATCCGCCGGCGTAACGCACGCCATTGGGCGGTAGTTAAACAGGCCGTATCTTGCCCCTCAATTTGAACAGTACCGCCGGTGGGTTTTTCAAT
>JAZLAA010000015.1:0-7398 GCA_045612945.1 Elusimicrobiaceae bacterium | reverse complement strand
CGGGGCTGATAAAGTGGGATGCGAAGACATTGTGGACGAAGTCCTCAAAGGCAAGATTGACTTTGATGTCCTCGTTGCCACGCCGGATACCATGAAAGATTTGGCCAAAGCCGCCAAAATTTTGGGTCCGCGCGGTTTAATGCCTAACCCGAAATCCGGCACCGTTACATTTGACCTCGCCAATACGATTAAGGCCTTAAAAGCCGGCCGTATTGAGTTCAAAGCTGATGCCTACGGTATTGTCCACGCGATTATTGGCAAAGCCTCTTTTGATGCGGCCAAACTCGCAGAAAACGCAAAAGCAGTGTTAGAAACCATTCTCCGGGTAAAACCCAGCACCTCTAAAGGGGTGTATGTGCAGAGCATTTCTGTAAGCTCTACCATGGGGCCTGGGGTGTTTGTAACCAACAAATAAAAACCTCTCTTTTGCATGAAAAAGCCCGCTCAAACGAGCGGGCCTTTTGATGTTATTTTAAACGAGCTTCTATTTCTTTTAATTTAGCTAAAATCAACAACCCAATTCCGGCAATTTCTAACACTAATCCTTTTACAAATAAAGTGACTACATCAAAATCATCACAAAAATAGGCGCGAATTAGAAAAATAACCGCTATGGCACATATAATCCAAGCCGTCAGTTTTAAAGACCCACCTACCCAGCTGGCGCATTTTCCCCACCCATTAACCGTTTTTTGAGCTCCCGTCTTGGCAAGTTCTTTTGCTTTGTTCCAGTCCATAATATTCTCCTTTTAAACTATGGCACTATTGTAACACTTTCTTTGTTTAGTAGCAAGGCGCGACCTTGAAACAATTTCGTTTTTTTATTATACTATGAATACAATTTGAACTGTTTTTGAGCCGTATGTAGAATACGGGATTGCTCTAAAAAGCACTCGTCGAAGTCAAAAACAACCGATATTTAGGCGCAATGGAACCGTACATTCTGTTGCGCTGAGTGTTTGCCGTCGTAAGACGGCAAGCCACGGTTGTTGTATAAGGTATCTTCGACGAGGCCTCATATAGCAGCCGTTTTTCATAGGTTCTTCTAACAGGCAAATTGAAATTAACTGATAGGAGTAACTTATGAACAAAAAGCAAACAGAAGTAGCAAAAGGGTTCACACTCATTGAACTCTTGGTAGTAGTGCTTATTGTTGGTATATTAGCGGCGGTGGCGTTGCCGCAATATACCAAAACGGTGGAACGAAGCCGCTTAGCCGAGGTGTGGAGCACCATGGGTGAAATCCGTCAAGCATTAGCGGTAAAAATGTTGGAGGGGCCAATAACACAGATTACAGATGGTTCTGTTGAGTATTTATCCTGGAACCCCTACAATCTAGATGTTCAGGTGCATTGCGAAGGACTTGCTTCAGGTGATAAATGTTTAGTTACATGCCCATCTAACAGATGGAGTGGATATATAGACGGCTATTGTGATTATGGCCTGGCTGGATACGATACAACCAATCCAAGCATTTATTTCGGGGGAATATTTCACATGCCCGGTGGAACCGCTAAGAACGTTAGCCTTATCCTAGATAACAACGGCCGCAGTTGTTCGGGAGACAGTGCCACCTGTAAATACTTAGGCATTGAATAACTTAAATTGCTACTAAAAAGCCCCGCTATAGGCGGGGCTTTTAAATGTGTATCAACAGCGTTATTCGCTGTCGTTTTCTATCATGTGGCGAAAAGTTTCGTCATGCAAGGAAGAGTCCGCACTTTGAAAAGCGGCTTGCGTTTCTTGGGTGCCCGTTTGAGCAGATTGTTGTACGCTATTGGCATTTACGCCGATATGGGCGTATAACTTGCGCACGGAAGGGTAAATTTTCTTAAAAGCGGCCACAATGCGTGGGTCAAACGAAGCCCCTGCTTCACTTAAAATATATTCGTATGCCTCATCCGTTTTCCACGCCTGTTTGTACACGCGGAACTGGCACAACGCATCAAATACGTCGGCCACTGTTATTATGCGGGCTTCCAGCGGGATATCTTCCCCTTTTAATCCGTTAGGGTATCCTTTGCCATTCCATTTTTCGTGGTGGTACAAACTCATTTTGTGGGCAATTTTAAGCACTTTAGAGTGGGCCCCTTCCAAAATCCGGCCGCCGTAAACGGTGTGGGATTTCATAATTTCAAATTCTTCCGAGGTCAGCTTGCCAGGTTTTAACAAAATGGTATCAGCCAGGGCCACCTTGCCAATATCGTGTAAGGGGCTGGCGTTTTTAATAAGCTCGCTGTCTTTGGTGCCCATGCCCAAGGCCCGCGCCAACAGGTAAGAAATGATACTAATGTTTTTTAAGTGAGAACGGGTGTCTTGCTGGTCGCGGTATTCGGCGGTGACGGCCAGGCGGTAAATGGTTTCCAGCTGGGCTACGCGCACATCTTGGTATAATTTAGCAATTTCAATAGAACTGCCGGCTAAAGTGGCCAGAAGTGTTAAAATCCCTTCATCGTTTTTATCAAACGGAGTTCCGTCTGCTTTGTTGGCTGTTTGAAATACTCCCAGCACTTTGCCGGAGTTGTTTTTTAACGGTACGGCCAACATGGTGTGGGTACGAAAATCGGTTACCATATCCACATCCATAGAAAAACGCGGGTCTTCGTAAGCGTTAGAGAGATTAATAATTTCCCCGGTACGGGCCACAATGGAAACAGCATTATTGCCATTAAGCGGTACGCGGATTTCGGTATGTTCCAGTCCGCGTCCTTGGGCAATTTTGGACCAAAGCTCATTTTTTTCTACATCTTTTAAGTAAATAGTACAGCGGCCTACATCCAAAATAGCGGTAATTTGTTGGGCAATAATATCTAGGAGCTTGTCTAAACGAATTTCGCCGGACACGCGTGTGCCAAACTCTACCAGCAAGTTGAGTTTTTTCTCAGCAGTAAGGCGGTTTGTCGTAAAAAAAGAGTCCATACGCTATCCGTTTAATTCGCTTATATGAAACACTCGGGCCTCCGGATAAAATTGGCGCAACTGATAACTTAATTCTAAGGCGGCTAAGCCACTTAGCACAAACACACTGTGTGTCTGGTGTGCGGCCACAGCGCGCACGGCATTTAAACCAGTTTCATCCGCACATGCACGGTTTATAACCCCAAATTCCATGGGGGGTACATCTACCTGGCTATACCCACACTGTACAAAATTTTTCTTAAAAAGTGTATGTAATGTTTGGGCCGCCTGTTGGTGCGGAACGGTGTGTGCATCAAACAAAGCCGTATTCATTAGTCCAACGGGGGGGATAAAGGAGGATTTGGCGGTTAATTTTTTAGGCAGAATATCGGCGCTAAACAAAACATGCGCGGCAAAGTTTTTAGCCTTTTGTTCCCAGTGGGATAATCCACTAAACAGCTGAGGTGCCGTTTGAAAAAAAGTATATACATCTATACTATCCGTTACCAGCGGCAAACGGCCTGTATCTAATTGAGCATGGCGAGTGATAAGGGCGCGTAGTATTTTTTTAGCACGTCTTTCATCCCCATAGGCATATTCAAATAATCCGCTCGCGCAATTTCTCCACACCATAACGTGGCGGTATTTTTTGCGCATTCTTTCATAAACTTTGCTTGCCAAGTGCGGTATTAAAAATTCGGCTTCCAGAGAAGGTAAATAAATGGCTTTGGGTTTAGGGTCTGTTTCGGCTGAAAAATGTTTGCCTATTTTAGAAGGGATTTTTTGGCTGAAGCGGTGTAACCATGATATAGGTAATAGTTCAAATAATCCTGCCCAATTTAGAAACAAACCCGCGCGAACGATTAGCCCAAACGCTTTCGGCCAGGTTTGGCGCAAACGGAGTAAATAAACCAGCGTACGCGGAAATAACGGTTTTTTTAATTGTTGGCGCAAATAAATCATATGCCGCGCAGTAGGAATTTGGGCGGGGCAAACTTGTGTACATTTGCCGCATAAACTGCAGGTCAACACGCTGTGCAAGGCCTGGTCTTTTATATTACGCAGTTTAAATTTTCCTTCTAAAATCATGCGTAGCAGTTGGTTGCGCCCCCGGGGAGAAAACAGCTCTTGTCCGGCACTTTGGCGATAACTGGGGCATACGCGGGCGCATAATCCGCAACGGTTGCAAAAAGAAACCGAATTGTACACGCTGCGCGGGCCGAAAGCCGTAGGAATGGTGGGCGTTTTGCGTGGGTAGAAGCGTGCTTTTGAAGTACGTAGCCAATTAGCCATATTGCACCTCCTCTTGCACGTTTAGCCAGCGGTGCGATGCGTCCCATGCGCGGCACAAACAGCTACTAAGGGGTGTTTGTACAGCGGGTGCAAACGGGAGTGGTTTAAGTAACGCCGTACGCGTAGAAAATACTTTAAAGGTAAGTTGGGTGACTAAGCCCAGTGTTCCTTGGGACCCGGCCAGTACACGGGTTAGTGGGTAACCAGCGGCATTTTTGGTATATTTACCGCCGTAACGGATAAAAGAGCCGTCCGCCAGCAAGGCTTCTACGCCCATTACCTGTGCATAAAATGCCGGGAAACAGCCCGAACAAAAGGCTCCCCCCAGCGAACCGTTCCCTTTGGGTAACGGACAGTATACTTTCTCTTTAGCAAGGGCTTTGTGCAACGTTTGTAACGAAACGCCGGCTTGGGCCGTAACGGTATAATTGGTTTTATCTATCTCTATAATTTGGTTCAAGGTGCGGGCGGAAAGCACGTGTGGGTATTTTGTTTTGCGCCATGTATTTAGCCCTGTAATTACCAGCGGTTGTTGGGTGTTTAGTATTTTTTCTTGCAATTCTTTTACATGTGTTGGCAAAGGAGCTTGCTGGGCAGCTTTTTCGGCAAAGCGGTCCGGCAGGATTTTAAGCGGGTTGGCTATATCAAGCGGGTCCAGCGCGCGTTTGATGCGGGCCATTGCTTGCAAGGTAGGGACATCATATTGGGTGGCCATGAGGGCACGTTTTTCAACGCCTATACCGTGTTCGCCTGATAGAGTCCCCCCGCATGCAAGACAGACTTGCAGTATTTCGCGTATCGCCCGCATGGTTTGGTGTGTTTGTACCAGGTTGCGGGTATCAAACAAAATATGCGGATGGAAATTTCCGTCCCCTGCGTGGAATAATAAGCTAGCTTGTACGTGGTACTTATCCAAAATGCTGCGCACTTGTGCTAATGCTTTTGGAAGTGCACTGCAGGGAACGGTGCCGTCCCCTACCAAAACGTTAGGGGCTAAACGGGCCATAGCGGCAAAGGCACTTTTGCGGCCCCGCCACAGTGCTTGGCGTTGGGCTTCTGTTTTAGCAGGGATGAATGTAAGCGCGTGATGTGCAAGACAAATTTTGCGTAACACCTTTTCTTCTTTTTGAATATGTGCGGGGGTACCGTCCAACTCTAAAATAAGCAGTGCGGGTGCATCTAATGGGTAGCCGGCGTGGGCAAAGGTTTCCACCGCGCGCAAGGAGGGATTATCCATCGCTTCTACGCAGCGCGGCACAATCCCGGCTGCCGTTAACGCGCTAACTGCTTGCACGCTTTCTTCTAAAGAAGGAAAAGTTACCAAGAAGGTGCGGATATATTTTGCCAGCGGCAAAATTTTTACTTTTAATTGGGTAGCAATCCCCAGGGTGCCTTCACTACCGGTTAATAAACCCAGCACATCTATTCCACCGTTTTCGCGTGAAATTTGAGTGGAGGTGCCGTCTGGCAATACCCATTTGGCTTCTAATACGTGGTTGATGGTGCCACCATATTTCATACACCGGGCCCCACTGGCGTTTTGGGCCAAATTGCCACCTAGGGTACAAATTTGCTCACTGGCTGGGTCCGGCGCGTAAAAAAATCCTAAAGGGGCTAACGCTTCTTGCAACTGTGCGTTAATGACCCCCGGTTCTACTACGGCAAACCCGGCTTGGGTATTTATTTGCAAAATATGATTGAGCGCGGTTAAGTTAATGATAACACCCCCGCGTAGCGGCGTACAACTGCCCGCGTGGTTGGTAGCACTTGCCCGGGGAACGAAAGGAATTTTATGGGTATATAATAAAGCCAACAAAGGGGCAATTTGGGTGGTTTGTTGTATCAATACTACGGCGTCCGGCCGTGTACGGGAAAGCGAACAATCATATCCGTATAACGCCAAAGACACTTCATCCGTGAGCACGTTTTTGGGCCCTAAAAGATGAACCAGTTGTTTTTTTACTTCGGGTGTTAATTTCATAAAGTGTGTAGAACCCGGCCATTTTGCTATACTATTATTATATTATTTGTACGAAGAGTTTCGCATGTCAAAAAATACACGCCGGTTAGTTGCTTTAGGGGATGTGCACGGGCAATTTGAGGAATTGGTTAAAATTTTGCGCGCCGCCAAGTTTATGGATGAGGAACAGAACTGGTGTGGTGGTAAAAACCGTTTGGTACAAATTGGCGACGTGCTGGACAGGGGCCCTTCTTCCTTAAAAGTAACTGCACTTTTAGATAAACTGCAAGTACAGGCCGCGGTTGAGGGCGGAGAGGTTATCCGGTTGGTGGGAAACCATGAGCTGGAGCTGATGATGGAAAACTATTTAATTTCCGAATTTCAGCGAAGTGAAGCCGAACAAATGCGTACAAAACTCATCAGTCAAGTGTTGTCCGGCGATTTGAAGGCCGCCTACGCGTATAAGGGGTTTTTATTCACGCATGCAGGAGTAACGAACAAACTTTATAAGATATTTCAAATGCAACTGGACGACCCCAACGCCGCGAACTTGGCTATTTTAATCAATTTAATTTTTAAAGAATCCATTAAGCACAGTTTTTTTAAACACCCTATTTTTAATGTCAGTGTCAGCCGCCAGGGGCCGGACCGTTTTGGGGGTATTTTTTGGGAAGACTTGGAAGATTTGGTGTCTTCCTATCCCAAGGGCAGCCCGGTGTGGCAGGTATTCGGGCACACCCCGGTAGAACGCATGGTGATTGACCGGCTGATGAATATGGTTGCCTTGGACGTGGGGATGTGGCGTAAATTACAGTATGTGGAAATTAACGACCGAGGTATTCCCTGTGTAGTTAGCGTGTAGCGTTTCTCTTCTTGAAACGACGTCTTTTTTTTATTATACTAAGAGTACAATTTAATCTGTTTTTGGAACCGTTTAAGAAACGGATGCGCTTAAAAAGCTCAATTCCAGTCCAAAAACAGCCGATTTAGGCACACAAAGGCGACGGCTGGCGTGTGCCGAATGTTTGCCACTTTACTAAGTGGCAAACTACGGCTGTCGTTATTGAGGCACTGGAATTGACTCAGTATTTGCGGCCGTTTTTGTGTGGCTCCTGGCAGTTAAATTGAAATTAACCAAAAGGAGTTGTTTATGAAGAACACAAAACGGGGGTTTACCCTCATAGAGTTGTTAGTAGTGGTGTTAATTGTCGGTATATTGGCGGCTGTAGCCGTGCCGCAATATACTA
>JAZLAA010000014.1:0-2472 GCA_045612945.1 Elusimicrobiaceae bacterium | reverse complement strand
ACTTTGAAAACGGTATTTTCCGCCCGCGCGACCAGATAGAAGCCATTGAAGGCATGAGCCCCAAACAAATGAATAACATCATTGAGTATTTGTGGTATATGTCGCCGGCAGAGGCAGAAGAAATTATTTTAAACCCGCTGCGCGAAACGGGCCGCCTGCCGGATTTTTTGTATGAAAAAATGATGATTCCCGGCACGCAGCGTTTGCCGACAGGGTACTATAAAAACAAATTTAACGAAAACATTGCCGATTTTGTAAAACTGGCCAACCGGCAGGGCACCGTTTCCACCCATAACGTGCAGTTAAAAGAGCTCATTAGCACCATGAAGGACTATACCTTTGCCCAGGGCTTCACCTATACCAACAGCCCGGAACTCACCCACGGTTTACGCCATAACTGGGAGGCCCTGATTGCCGAAATCCGTAGCAGCGTACCCGGGGAGGAAGTTTCCGCCCGGGCCAACGAACTGTGGCAAAGCCCGGTGGCGTTGCCGGGGGGAAAAACGGTTAGTTTGAAGGAGTATTTTTCCCAGCGGCGCACGACGGCGTTCTTCCAAGAAGCCGTGCCCGAGTTTTACTTAAACAGCCCCAAGTGGGTGGCCCTGGAAAACCAGCGGCGTAACTTAATTGCCAAAGAGCCCCGCTTTACCCTGCAAGATGCCAGTCTCTTTAACAAATTGCAACAGTATTGGGTGCTGGGCAACCCGGACAATTACCTCACGCTGGAACAGTTTGGCAACATTATGATTAACCTCTACCAGCAAAGTTTCGGGCAAAAGCGGGCCCAGGCACTTAACGAGGGGGCCGTGTCCGTTGCCGCGCCGGATTTTACGGGCCTAAAAGCCCAAACGCCTACTTCCACCACCCTGACTATCAATAATTTTGACAAAGTGGGCGGCGTGTGCCAGATGTCTTTTTCGGACGGCGGCTACGCCGGGCGCTTGCCCCAGGGGTACAACGGTACCTCCACCATAGACCGCTTTGTGCCGGTGGTGTTTGATAACGTGCGTGTGGTTACGTTTGATTTGGAAACCTTACAACCCCGCGTGGTCACGCTGGATAAAGTGTCCTACGTAAAAGACTTAAAAGAACCCGATATTGACCGGGTGCGTGCCAGCTCTATGGTGGGTGACGGGTTGGACGAATCGCGCGATTTGCTCAGCGTAGAAAAAGCCGAAAAAGCCCTGCGCGATATTCCGCACCTGCGCGCAACCATTTACCCCACCAACCGGGTTAAAAACGCCAGCGAAGTACCCTATATGAAAGGCGGCGGCTTAGCGGCGTATTTGGCCTTGTTCACGCCGGACTTCTACCCCATTAAAACGGTGCGGCTTTTGAAGCACGTGGACGGTAAATGGCAATGGGTGCCTACGCATTTTGTCCGTAAAGAAGTGGTTACGCATGCGGGGTTTGTACATCGCGACCACCTTACATTCACCGAACAGGTAGCCGGGCGCATGGTGGACGGCCAATAACCGCTTTACGTTTACCGGCTAAGCAGGCAGCCCTCACGCTTTGTGAGGGCTGCGCGTATTGGTGTGTAAAATCAACGGCGTTGCAAACAGAGGCATTTTTTGATATAGTTACCGGGTACTTACTTAGGAGGAACGATATGAAAAAATGGTTGCTGGCAGGGGTGCTGTTTAGCGTAGGGGTCGCCCCGCTTTGGGCAGAGCGCATTTCTACCGATAAAAGTGATTTTGCACTTATCAGTACCGTCATTGACGACGCGGCGTACGACATCCGCTACTATTCCCCCAATAACTTTACCGGGCACAAAATAACCGGCTACCAAGCTCCCCGGGCCTATATGACCAAAAAAGCACTGGCGGCCTTGGCTCAAGCGGCGGCGGATTTGCGTGCCCAGGGGTACCGCCTGCTGATTTGGGATGCCTACCGCCCGCAAAAAGCCGTAGATGATTTTGTGGCGTGGATTAACAACCCAAGCGACCCCGGCGACAAAACCTTTTATCCGCAGCTTGAAAAAGACCGCTTGCTGGCGGGGAACTACGTGATGGCCAAGTCCGGCCACAGCCGGGGGAGCACGGTGGATTTAACCCTCATTGAAAAGGACGGCGGTTTTGTGGATATGGGGGGGACGTTTGATTTGTTTTCGGAGGTCTCTCACCCGGATTACAAAAAAATTACCAAAAAACAGAAAAAGAACCGTCAAATTTTGCGGGATGCTATGGTAAAAGCCGGGTTCAAACCCCTAGATTCCGAATGGTGGCACTTTACCCTTAAAGACGAGCCCTACCCGGATACCTACTTTAACTTTGACGTGAAATAGCGTACCAAACGCCCTTAAAATAAGCGGTGGGGATGTTGGGTTACCAATTTCGGGAATGACGCCCCCTTCATTTGTCGTTGTCGTTAACGTTGCCGTTTGCCGTTAACGTTGCCGTTACGCCGTTAAGGTTGCCGTAGCGGGCCGTCAAAAGACGGTAAAAACAGTTAAGAAATTTTGCTTGT
>JAZLAA010000013.1:0-5429 GCA_045612945.1 Elusimicrobiaceae bacterium | reverse complement strand
GGCTAAAATACCCACTATTAACACCACTACCAACAACTCTATAAGCGTGAAACCCCGCCGGGTGTTTTTGCTTTCCATGGTATTTCTCCTGTACTTTAATTTCAATTTGCCTGCCGGGAAACCCACAGAAAAACGGCCGCTAATGCCTAGGTCTTTCCTCAGCCCCAAACAACAAACAGCCGTAGTTCTCCTTTTTGCTTACGCAAAATGGAAAACATTCGGCACACAACCTAGGGATTATAAGTTCCTAAACCGTGTACCTATAGCGGCTGTTTTTGGAGAGGAAAGAACCCTTAGCAGGCGCTCCGTATTCCACATACGGTTCCAAAAACAGTTCAAATTGTCCTCTTAGTATAATAAAAAAATAACCGTGTTTCAAGTTGCTGGCGGCACATAATCCATCATGGCTATGCAAGGCAATTTATAACAATGTTTTCTTTTGTAGAAGCTGTTCAAATGTACTCACCGTTACCGGGCGGCTAAAAAAGTAGCCTTGAGCCAAATCCGCCCCGCAACGGCGCAAGAAATCAGCCTGTTCGCGGGTTTCTACCCCTTCGGTTACCACTTTTACCCCCAGGGATTTTATCATCTGCACAGCCCCTTCAATCACTTTTTGAGCCCGCGGGTTCTCTTCAAACCCGCGCAGAAATTCTTTGTCCAGCTTAATACTGTCAAACTTAAGCTCTTTAAGCACATTTAACGAGGAATATCCGGAACCGAAATCATCCATCGCTACCGGGAACCCGTACAAGTGTAGTCCGCTAATTACCTCTTGCGCGCGTTCTAAGTTATTAAAGATGACACTTTCGGTAATTTCAGCTTCAATCAAGCGGGTAGGCACATTATACTGCGCCATAATGCGGCGCATCTGCGGGATAAAACGCGCATCATTTAAATGCAAGCGCGAAAAATTAACCGCTAGCGGAACAATTGGTAAATTATTGGCCTGCCACGTGCTTAATAAGCGTGCGGCTTCTTCCAAAATAAACATATCCAACTGCAAAATAAACCCGTTACGCTCAAACACCGGGATAAATTCATCCGGCCGAACAATACGATCCTCGCCCTGTGCCCAGCGCACTAGGGCTTCTGCACCGCGGATCTCGCCGGTGGTAAAGTCACACTTAGGTTGCAAATAGATTGCAAACTCGCCGTTGGCAAGGGCAGCTTCCATAGCGTTTTCTATTTGCTGTTCGGCCACCAAACGGCTACGGTCTGCCTCATCGTAAAATTCACACTTATCAAAGGTGCGCAGTTTGGCGTGGTCTAAGGCTAGGTGGGCGCGGTCTAACATAATATAAAAGGGCAAATCTTCGGTAATTTCATAAATTCCAAAGGCAATATCCAGCATTAAGCAGGAATCTTCCACCGTGCAGTTGCGTTTTAACTGTGTGGCTAACACTTTTAAACGTTTCACAAATGCTTTTCGTTCCTCATACTTAAGTAGTAACACAAAATTATCGGCCGACAAACGGCAAAAGCTCTCTTCGGGGGCTATTTCCGCTTGAAGTACTTGGGCTACCCGTTTTAACACTTCGTTCCCGCGTTCGTAGCCATGCAAATCGTTAATCACTTTAAATTTATTGATATCCAAAATAACCAAAGCCGCTTGACGGTTCAGCCCAGCCAATTTATCATCAAATTGTTCACACATACGGTTAAAATTATCGGCCCCGGTCAAACTATCCACAAAAGCCGTAGCAAACAAGCGGCGGTTACTGTCGTTCCGTAAACGCATCAGGAAATAAATTAGCCCGTAAAATACCAAAAACACCGCCCCAAACAGCAGAAACGATACTTTAGCCACTTGATTGGCTTGTTCTTCCACATACGTAGCTGGCACGGCGGATACCATATACCACTCGTTAGCCGATAGCGGTACAAATTGCAAAAAGTGGTGTTGGCCGTCTTCTGTGCGAAAACCTACCAGCACAGGCTGGCCTTGCTGAACTTGTGTTTTTAACTCCTCCAAGGACGAATTTTCATCCCAAAAAACACGCTTCAGCCCTTCAAAGAGGTTCGTATTGGCGGGCCAATCGTTTGCCAAAAGTACTTGCCCGTCCCGCCGAATGATAAGCGAATGTCCGTCACTCCCCATAGAGGCAAGCGCCAGCACGTCTTGGAAGTGATTTTCCTTTTGCACCGCAAACAATGCTCCCACGGGTTCTCCCTCGTTAGGATCTAGGGCCACAGCTTGGATAATAATGGAGGAAGGGTATTTGCCCACTTCGCGCGGACGGACTTGCACAAAATGCGTTTTTTGGGCGGTACCAGCAAGGATGTCACGCAACGCCGCCGGGCTTAACTGCACCGCCGCTGGATTGGAGTAAAAAGTTTGCCCGTCTTGCAGTACAATTCCCAGTAAATTAAAATGGCCATTTTGCGCGTAGCGGGCCAACGTTTCAGCCAAGGAAGGGGCCTCTTCCCACGGATAAGCATCCTCTATAGAGAGGGCACCGGTTTGTAAAATTTCATAGTCGGTATCTAGCAGGCGGTCAAAATCCGAAGCGGCTTCTTTCCCGGCGTCTGCAATATGGATTTTAACATCCCGCTCGAGCAGGATGTTTACTTGCCGCCAATATAATACCACCCCTGCCGTAATTACTACGGCGGCAATTAAGGCAAAGATAAGATACGGGCGGAATGAAATACGTTGCATAGTGCATACGGCCAGTAGCCGTGGTTCCATATTATATCATTTCCACCGCCCAGCTTGCCTGGGTTTACGCGTGCTTAGGCGGCTCTTGCGAGGTTTGCTCTTTAAACTGTCCAATTACCTGTTGGGAATAGGCAAACATCGGGTAAAACGGATTTTCCGGATTGCGGACTTGCGCTTCGGGCAAGGCAGTTTCAAATACGTTCTCTTTAGAAACCGCAAACAGTCGCACCGTGCCTGGTTCCAACGCGCCCGGCAACGCGGCCGGAGGGTACTTCGTCATCTGTGCCGTTAATTTACTGGCATGCGCCAGCATACGCGCGGCGGCCTCTTGCAAAGCGGGGTTTGCGTGCCCGCCCAACATCCCCCCCAACCCGCTGGGACTGTTGTTCTCAAAGTAAAAGCTGGTATCTCCCAGTGAATTGGTAGCAATAAACACATGTTTTACGGTGGTTCCGTCTAGAAAAGCCATTTCCACACCCGCCGTTACAATTTTATCCGGCCCCAGTTCAATCGTTCCACTACGGGTTTGCACGTTGGTAGCATCGGCCCAAAATGCCCGCATATTTTGATAGGATTTATTCATACAAATTCTCCTTGTTTCTAGTGTATCATTTTCTTCCTTTTTTGGATATAATAAAGAGAAGGAGGGTTTATGAAACGCGCAGTTATTTTGATGTTGGATTCGGTGGGAATTGGCGGGGCTGAAGATGCCGCCCAATTTGGCGACCAAGGGGCCAATACGCTGGGCCATATTGCGCGCGCCAACAACGGGCTAAAAATCCCCTATTTGCTGGCCCTGGGGCTAGACAAGGCATACCAAGCTTCCACCGGGCTCACCCTGGCTACGCACGCCTCCGTGGCTACTGTTAGTTTACCCTCCAAATACGGCTTTATGCGTGAAATTAGCCGCGGTAAAGATACCTCTTCCGGCCACTGGGAAATGGCCGGTGCACCCGTAAACTTTGAGTGGGGCTATTTCCCGCCCGATTACCCCTCTTTCCCGGCAGATTTAATTGAAAAAATCTGCCAAGAAGCCCATTTGCCCGGCATTTTGGGCAACAAAGCCGCCAGCGGAACGGTCATTATTGAAGAACTGGGCGAAGAGCACATTCAAACCGGTAAGCCCATTTGTTATACATCGGCAGACAGCGTTTTTCAAATTGCCGCACACGAAACACACTTTGGTTTGGAACGCTTGTACCAAGTGTGTGAAATTGCATTCAAACACTTAGCCCCTTATAATATCGCCCGCGTGATTGCGCGTCCGTTTGTAGGGGAGAAAAAAGGCGAATTTGTCCGCACCAAAAATCGGCACGATTATTCCGTCAAACCGCCGCAACCCACCGTTTTGGATTTTATCAAAAATGCCGGCGGGCACGTAATTGCGGTAGGGAAAATTGCCGATATTTTTGCCCACCAGGGTATTACCAAGACCGTAAAAGCGTCAGGCCTTACGGAACTGTGGGACGTAACGTTGCGCGAAGCTAACGCCGCACCAGATTTTAGCTTAGTGTTTACCAACTTTGTGGATTTTGATATGGTTTACGGTCACCGGCGCGACGTAAAAGGATATGCCCAAGGGCTGGAATATTTTGACTCCCGCTTACCGGAACTGGCCGCCCAATTACAACCGCAAGATGTAGTATTTATTACGGCCGACCACGGGTGCGACCCCACCTATAAGGGCACCGACCATACCCGCGAACATGTGCCGGTGCTGATGTTTGGCAAAAATGTACAACCGCAATTTATCGGCGGGCGCAGTACCTATGCAGACCTGGGCCAAACGGTAGCGGATTACTTTAAATTGCCGCCGCTCAACGTGGGGAAAAGTTTTTTGGATAGGTAATTTGTTATAATAACTTATCTTTATAAGGAGGTTTTTGCACACGCGCACACGCGCAAAAAATACAATTTGAACTGTTTTTGAAACTGTATGTTTAGCATACAGGTTAGCTCTTAGGAGCTTCCCCAACAAGTCAAAAACAGCTGTTTTAAGCACAAAATGAACGGACTAATTACCCGTTTATTTTGTGCTGAATGTTTGCCGTTCATATGAACGGCAAACTACGGCTGTTATGCTTGAGGCAACTTGTTGGGGGCCCAGTATAATAAGCCGTTTTTTATTGTACCGGGCCCGACACTAAAAAGGAAAATATATGAGAAAAAATACAAAGGGTTTTACCCTCATTGAATTATTGGTAGTAGTGTTAATCATTGGCATTTTGGCAGCCGTGGCTGTGCCGCAATATAACAAGGCCGTCATGAAAAGCCGCTTAACGGAAGTGCAAACCTTCTTAAATGCTGCCGAAAAAGCTGTAAATATGTATGTACTTAAAAATGGCTTTCCCACGACCAACAATTCCGTAACTTTTGCGGACTTGGATATAGACCTGGTTCCCGGTTGGGAAGCAAGCGGAGGCACATCATCCTATTGGAATCCTCGCCACGAGTGGACAGTGAGTATAAACAATAATAGTAACGGTTTGTACACGTATATTGCCGGGCAAAAGGGTGTTTTTGCTGGAGTGCAAATTTGGAGCTACTATGGTACAAATAGTTGGTCTGTTTCTCACCAATGTGATATAGGACAAGGCTTTGATGAGGCAGGAATTCCCATATGCAACACATTGGCTGGAAATGACCCACGCTGGACAATAAACTTACCCAGCTAAAATCAGAAGCCCAAATATAAAACTCACCGCCCGTATCGGCGGGGGGTTTTTCATTATACAATCCCTTAAAGCACCCACGGATCTTCCCTATCCCG
>JAZLAA010000012.1:0-13645 GCA_045612945.1 Elusimicrobiaceae bacterium | reverse complement strand
CTCCGGCTGTGTAATGGAATATGGATTTTAAGAGCATCCCCCGGTTTTTAAGCCGGGGGATTGTTATTTACTCAATACCTAAGTATTTGCAAGTGGCACTGTTACCGGAGCAACTGCGGCCGGAGTTATTTAGAACGAGGGAAATATTGGCAGCACTACCACCAGGCACAGTAAAATTTCCCTCGAAGTCTATCTGAGGATTTTGACCATTCCCGCGGTATGTTTTATAAGCACACCTATCCCAACGACCTGAAGGGCAAGGTACGGCACATTCCATGCCTGAACCTGCTTCTCCACATTCTATACCAATGTCTAGATATGGCACATCCGCGCCATCTCCTTGTAGGTAAGCTACTGCCAATGCCTGGCGTAAGCTTCCCATGGTACTCCACACCCCGGCTAAGCGGCTTCTTTCCACGGCTTTTGTATATTGCGGCAACGCCACGGCGGCTAATATACCCACAATTAACACGACTACCAACAACTCTATGAGGGTAAACCCTCTTTTTGCGTTTTTCATAAACGCCTCCTTATAAGTTAATTTCAATTTAGCTGCTTATGAAACCCACACAAAAACGGCTGAAATAGCAGGCCAACATCACTCAACCTTACTACAACAGCCGCGGTTTACAGTTCTACACAAGGTAGAACAGTAAACACTGGGCACAGCCCAACGGGTTTCGAGGGCCCGTTAAACTGTGCCTAAATCGGCTGTTTTTGGAGTGATGTTGTGTTTGGCATACCAAACAGACCGTATTCCACATACGGTTCCAAAAACAGATTAAATTGTATTTACAGTATAATAAAAAAAGGACGCCGTTTCAAGGCGCAAAGCGCCCTCAAAACGGGTAACGTAACTGCCAGATTAACTAAAGAAATTGACCGAACTAGGCAACAATACCTCTTGCATCACTGTCAACGCAAAAGAATCCGTCATCCCGGCGATATAGTCCGCAATAACTGTATCTATTTCGGCCGGGTTTTCTTGGTAAAAATTACGCATGGATTTGAGGTAATTGCCAAACCCGCGCGCGGCTTGTTGGGATTCTCGCGTGTAGGATTCATAATCAAACGCATGCCGAGCAAAGAGGGTGCGGAAATAATCAAATAAATCCCGCAGACATTTGGAAATAATTTCTTTACGCCGTAACATGGCCGCATTACAGTAAATTCGTTGGTAATTAAAAGTTTTTAATTGGGAAATTAAGTCAAATTTTTCCGGAGAAAAACCAATGAAGTCTTTGTCTTTGGAATGTTCTATTAAATCCAATGTAAGCGTATTAATAATTTCCCCGTTGGAAGACCCTACTTCTTTGCGTACGGTTTGCGGGATATCCTCTTTAGTAATAAGGTCTGCTTTAATAGCATCTTCTATATCCCGCCCGAAGTAGGCAATTTTATCGGCCAGGCGCACAATACAACCCTCGTAGGTAGAAGGCATTTGCGTACGGCCGGTGATGTTTTCCAAATCGTTGGGTATATGGGCCGGACGCAGGGTATTGTTTTGAAAATCTTCCCCACAGTGGCAAATAATTCCGTCTTTAACGGCAAAGGTTAAATTTAGCCCTTCACCGTAATTGGCTAAATGTTCTACTACGCGGTAGCTGTTTAATTCATGCAAAAACCGTTTCCCACTGGGTTTTAAACAGGCATCAATGGCTCGTTCTCCCTCGTGACCAAATGGGGCGTGCCCAATGTCGTGTCCCAGGCCGATGGCATAGGCCAAATCTTCGCTGAGTTGCCAGTTTCCGCTTTTATTTAAGCCACGGCAAATAGTAGCGGCAATGGTGGCTACATGCAAAACGTGTTCTATACGGGTACAAATATGGTCATTGTTAGGGGCAAAGAATACTTGTGCTTTGTGTTTTAAGCGCCTAAACGGAAGGGAATGGATAATTTTAGTTTGGTCCCGGAAGTACTCATCACGCAAATCCGGTTTTTGTGCGTGGGTGCGTTTTAAATAAATTTCTTCGGGAAACGGGTTTTTTATCATAAAATTATGATACCATAATAGAAACCCTGCGTATAGAGGAGATTTTATGAAACCTGTTGTTTTTCCCGGAAGTTTTGACCCTGTGACCAACGGCCATTTAGATTTAATTAAACGCGCGCAAAGTATCTTCGGTGCGGTGGTGGTATTGGTGTTGTACAATGCTAAAAAGCAGGGTTTATTTTCAGTAACCGAACGGGTAGCACTCTTGCAAGACACACTCAAAGGCGAAGCGAATATAACCGTAGAGGCGTTTGACGGATTATTGGCGGACTACCTTAAAACCCATAACTATACAACCGTGATACGGGGTTTACGTACCGCGCATGACTGGAACCACGAACGCACGAACGTGTATTTTAATAAGCAGTTTTACCCAAAACTGGAAACCGTTTTTTTGCCCGCAGATGAAACATATCAATTTATCAGTTCTTCGGCAGTAAAAGAAGCCGTTATCTATGGCGCGGATGTTTCGGCGTTTGTTCCACCGTGTGTAGCAGATGCTTTAAAGAAAAAGAAATAATGATAATTTAAAGCCCCGCGTTTGCGGGGCTTTTTCATGGCTGTTTTTGGCGTCGCAAGTTCTTTTCGGACACCGTTTCAACGGTTCCACAAACCGTTCAGATTGTGCTTACGGTATAATAACAAACGGTTATTTCTTCAAGTAACGCCTTTTTAACGTTTTCAACTTGCTTTTCTTTTCGAAAAACATTAGAATACCTCTATGGAAGTTCTAAATAAAGCGGTGCGCTGTTTTTTGGTAGCAGGATTGCTTTCATTGCCAGGGGGGCTCTGCGCCCAAGGGGCTCGTGCGATTCTTTCCGCCGCCTCTAAAACCTTATCTCCACAAACAGTATCTTCTTTACAACGCAGTGTATTAACTGCTGCCAAACGGTCGGATATTCGCCTTTCCGTAGCCCGCTTAGATCACGGTATTTTACTTAATTGCCCTGCCCATTTGCGACCCCATTCTTCTGCATTTTTGTTTCAAACCCAATACCAAGGCCACCCGGAAATTTGGGCGGCTACGGCCGGGCATACGGCCCAACCCGGAGAAGATATCCTTCTTACTTTTCACAACGGTAAAAAAGCAATCCCGGTAATGGGGGAGTTGGTACAGCGTGGGCCGGATTTGCTCTCCGATGCGGCGCTCATACGGCTAAATGACCCGCTACCGGAAGATTTACAGCCTTTTATGTTGGCAGATGTGGCTGATGTGGAAGGGGAACTAACCACGTGGGGGTATTCCCACAACAAGCTTTACCGGGTAGCGGGATTGCATTTTGAAAAGGATAATACCCGGTTTATCCGCACAGATTTCCCGCGCGAACAAAAGCGGCGTTCGGGTTTATGCGGCGGGCCGCTTGTGAATGCTCAAGGCAAGGTGTTGGGGATTCATTGTGGAAGTACGCTAGATGATAAAGCTTTTGCGGCTAGTATGCGTATTATCCCTTATTTACTGCAAGCCTACCACGAAGGAACTGCGGATGTGCCGCTTCAAATTGGTGAGTGGAACCTGGGAACTATCAATATAGAAGAACGTATTACACAAATTGCGTGTTTAAGCGAAAATGGGCACACCCTCAATATTTTAGAAGTGTATGATCAACTTCACCAATCAAATATTTTGAGTTTGTTAGAAGACCCGGAAGTACGGTATTTAAAAATAGCACTAGGGTCCTATAGCCGGGATCACCGGGCTACATTTCGCTATCTTATATTTGATAAGCAAACCCGTACTCATACCTTTGAGCCGTTTAAAGAACAAATCCCTTCCTACTTTTAAGACTGGGTCGATTCGGTAAGCCATTGCCGGGCGGCGACGTTCCCGTTTTCTGCGGCCCGCTCCAGCCAGCTTTGCCCTTGTTGCTTATCGGCTTTGACCCCTATTCCTTTAGTGTAAATTTGACCTAGTACATATTGGGCATCGGCATCATTTTGCTGGGCGGCTTTTTCAAAAAATTCAAGTGCCAATGAAACGGATTTTGCGGTTCCCTGCCCTTGCAAAAGCATAAAACCCGTCATATATTGTGCGCGGGCATGTCCTTGAGCTGCCGCGTTGGAAAACCACGCAAACGCATCTTCCGGGCGTGCAGGGTCGTCTTCATACGCCAAAATCCCAAGCTGATATTGAGCAGACGGGTTTTGTTGTTCGGCTGCCCGAGCCAAGAAGGTGTTGGCTTGATCTTCGTTCGCTTCTACGCCTTCCCCTTTGGCGTATTGGTCATAGAGTTCAAAAGCGGCTTGGGAGAGTGTTTCTTGGGAGTTCTTCCACGCTTTTTGAAACCATACAAACGCTTGAGCATCATCGCGCAAAACCGGATGGCCCGTACGGTAACTTTGTCCTACGGATAGCTGGGCTTGCGGATTATTTTGCTGGGCCAAATTCCACGCATGGACAAACTGGGAAGTTTCTTCATATAACCCCGGGTTTTGCGTACTAAGTGCATCCACCTTGGCTTGAGCGGGGACAGAGGCATTTTGCGCCGCTATTTCATACCATACCAACGCCTGTCCGGGGCGTTTTTCTACTTCGGTGCCTTGCTCGTACCAAAGGCCCAAGGTGTATTGGGCGGGGGCATAATTTTGCTTAGCGGCAGACAAAAGGAAAGAAAGTGCCGCTTTAGGATCCGATGGGGTTAATTTTCCTTCTGTAAGTATACCGGCCAGTTCAAAAGCGGCTTGCGAGTTACCAGCTGTTGCCGCTTTTTCATACCAGGCAAGCGCTTCTTTGGGGTTGTATTTTGTACCGCGGCCTTGTGCATACGCTTGGGCCGTTTCCAAAGAGGCCTGGGCATCCCCTGCCTGGGCACGCACCAGCGTTTTGGAAAAAGCACGTTCTTGCGGGGTTTTATAGAAAGCAAAAGTAAAAAGGCCGCCCGCTACCAGTAAAGCAATGATTGTTTTTAAAAGAGTTTTCATAGGATTTTGTGATATTTGGCAACGTGATAATTAATTCATGGCGTTTTGTACTTCTACCCCCATGGGAGTAGGTACTCCGTTTGCATCCACACAAACCAGGGTAGTTTTACCTTTAGTGCACAGACGGCCGTTTTGGTTCGTAATGGTATTTTCAAACACAATTTTAATGGAGGAAATTTCTGCCACTTTGGTATCTACCGTAATTTCGTCAGCGTAACGTACCGGGTACTTATATTCTACTTCTTGTCGGGCTACCACAAAGTATTTGCCGCGTTGCATAAGTGCCGGCACCGAAAACCCCCGCTGGGCCATGTACAAGGTGCGGGCTTCTTCAAAATACTTTAAATAATTGGCATAATAGACTACATTTCCACAGTCTGTATCGTGATAAAAAATGGTTTTTTTCATAAGGCAACCTCTAAAATTTCATATAATAAATTATACTTGATTTAAGGCTTAAACGGATGAAAACAGAAGAAATAATAGACCGTTTGCGTAACCCGCAAAAATACGCACAACCTACCAAGTCTCCTTCTAAAAAAGAGGATTGGGAACCAGGTCCTTTGCGGGAAAAAACACACATCATAGGGAATCTGTTTATTGCCATTTTAGTGACTGGAATTGTGTTTTTGTTGGCTGTTACATGGAAAATAACTTTACGTGAAAAGAGACAAGCCGATAATCTGGCTGCTACGGTTACTCCACAGCAGGTGGAAGGGTTGTCTGCCGATGAAGATTTTAACCCGCGCAAAGGGGTTACATACGTGAAAATCCAGGAAGGGCAGGATCGTAACGTGGCCGTGGAAGAATTAGGAACCACTTTGCCGATTATCAGCTCGGCCAATTATCAGTCTATTACACCTAGCAACTATAGTATTATCGGCATGGCTCCCTGGGCATTAACTACCAATTTTGCTTCTAATATTAACGATACGCAAATGATACGCTACTTATTAAACCGCCCGGAAGTAGGGGAGGCTTTTATTGCGCGTGAAGACGTCAGCCCCTTGTTGCAGGATGCACAACTTTTGGCAGCACTTGCCCAAAACGAGCAAGCTGTATCTGATTTCTTTAACGATACCACGGTACAGCAAGTGCTGGCAAACGAAGAGATGGTGCGTACAGTAGCCGGGAGCCGGTTTGTGAGCTTGCTACTTACCAGTAAAGCGGTGAAGCATTTCCGGGATAATCCGAAAGAGGCAGTTTTGTTAATTAACAGTAGCCCCACGCTCAGTTCCCTTCGGCAAAACTCCGGCGTGCGCAAGGCCGTAGAAGAAAACTATTATTTAAAATCCATAGCGGCCCAGCTTTTGGCAGCTCCGGCAGTACGAACGGCAACGCCTGCTAAACAGGGTGCAAATGCTTCTACAAAAAAAGTAACTTCTTCTACGCCTAAAAAGACAACCGCGCAGAAAAAAACCAGCAAAGCAAAGGCTAGGAAATAAGCCTACCAAAGACTTGTTTGTAGCTGGGTAATATGCTATAATAAAAGAGTAGCAGAACCGTTTTTGCGGGCGTGGTTCAATGGTAGAACGCGACCTTGCCAAGGTTGAGACGAGAGTTCGATTCTCTTCGCCCGCTCCATTTAAAAGCCCCCTCATAAGAGGGGGCTTTGTGTTGGGATAGATAGCTCTATTTAATCCCTAAGTATATATTTGCAAGTGGCAGTGTCGCCGAAGCAACTGTGGCCGTTTTAAGGGGAAATAAATAAGAATTTTACGTGTAAAATCCGGCAACTACTGTCTATTTTAATTGTGCTACCAAACTTTTAAACGCGTTGCCGCGTTCTTCAAAATTCTTGAACTGGTCAAAACTGGCACATGCCGGAGATAACAACACCACCTCGCCCGCTTGAGCGTGGCGTGCTGCAAACAAAACAGCTTTATCTAAGGTAGTACAGCGTGTAATGGGGAACTCTCCATGTAGTTCACGCTCAATTTTATCCATACATTCCCCAATAGACAAAATATGTTTGCAGTATTCTTTTAAGTAGGGGAGTAGCACCTCATAAGAGGCTCCTTTGTCGCGCCCACCTAAAATAAGCCAAATGTTTTTTTCTTTTTCAAAACTTTTAAGTGCGGTAATAGTAGAATCCAAATTGGTGGCTTTGGAGTCATTTACATACGTTACCCCGTGTATTTGAGCTAGGGTTTCTATGCGGTGTTCAATGGCACAGAACCCGTCAAATGCGCTCTGTACATCTCGTGTATCGGCTCCGCCGCGCAGAGCCATTAAAGCCGCTGCCATGGCATTTTCTATATTATGAATCCCTTTAAGCCGTGGGGGGCGTAGCTGATAGCCTTCACTAAAAACCAGGGCGTCTCCATCAAAGAAAACATCCGTTTTAAGCCAATGTTTCGGCTGGGCAGAGAAAATCCAAGTTTTGCTTTTTACTTGTTCGGCCAGTTGCGCGCAAACGGTGTCGGCTCCATTTAGTATTAAAATATCCTGGTTGGTTTGAAATTTGAAAATACGGGCCTTGGCGTCAATATAGTTCTTCATACTACCGTGGTGATCCAGATGGTCGGGCGATACGTTGAGTAAGCAAGCAACATGCGGGCAAAAATAAGAGCTGTCTTCCAGTTGGTAGCTGGACACTTCTATGACGAGTACATCTCCGGGCTTAACACTTTCCACGCAGGCCGCTACCGGGTTGCCAATATTCCCGCATACAAAAACATGTTGCCCTTTTTGTTCCCGCCGGGCCTGTTGTTTTAAAATTTCACCCAATAGTGTAGTGGTGGTGGTTTTCCCGTTGGTGCCGGTAACTGCAAACACGGTTGTGTTTTTAGGCAAAAAAGAAAGCGAAACTTCCAGCTCACTAAACACAGGAATTCCCAATTCAGCCGCCCGTAACAGCACTGCACTTTTAGGGAAAATCCCTGGGCTTTTTACTATGAAATCTGCCAAAAAAACATTATCTGTATGCCCATTGCTTTCTATGGCAATTTGCGCGGAAGGTTCCGCCAAGGTAACGGATTTTTCGTCACTAATAAGTACGTCCAACCCGTGCCTAGCCAGCAAGTGTGCGACGGCTTGCCCGCTTTTACCTCCTCCCAAGATAGTTGCCTTTTTATTTTTAAAATCCGCTAAATTAAACATGATTACTCCGTAAATAAGCCCGCACGGTTTCCTGGTCGGAAAAATGTTTTTTTTGGGTGCCAATAAGCTGGTAATTTTCGTGTCCTTTGCCGGCCACAATTACAATATCGTCGGTGCGAGCCTCTTGCAGGGCGCGTGTAATAGCTTGGGCGCGGTCCGGGATGATTTCATAATTTGTTTTGTCTTGCATGCCGGCTAAAATATCGGTAAAGATTTGTTGAGGGTCTTCACAGCGTGGGTTATCATTGGTTAAAAACACCCGGTCGGCCTGTTCGCAGGCGGTGCGGCCCATTAGAGGACGTTTGGTACGGTCGCGCTGGCCGCCACAACCAAACACCAGTAGAATGCGGGCTTTTTTAAACGGACGAACGGTGTCAAACGCACGTTGCAACGATTCGTTGGTATAGGCAAAATCTACAAAAGTAAAAAAGTCCTGGCCTTCGTCAATGCATTCCATACGGCCCGGAACCCCCGGCAAAATTTTAAATCCCTGAGCAATCGTTTCCAGCGAAATACCATTTGCTTGCGCTGCGGCGCAGGCTGCCAGGGCGTTATAGACGTTGTGTTTGCCCAAAAGGTTAATTTGAAAAGGGTATCCGTTTATTTCAAACGAAGTATGGGTTAAACTTTCACCAATATGCGTAGCTGTAAAATCGGCCGGGGTTTCTATGCCAAAGGTGACCGTTTTTACACGGTTTTTGAAAGTTTGTATTAACCGCTTGCCGTACGGGTCATCCGCGTTTATAACAGCGGTGCGGTTGGTTTTTGGGTTTTGCGGATTTGCCACGTTTTCAAAGAGTTTCACTTTTGCTTGAAAATAATTTTCAAACGTAAGGTGAAAGTCTAAATGGTCTCGCTGTAAATTGGTAAAAATGGCGGTATCATACCAAATGTTGCGTACGCGTTGTAGTGCGAGTGCGTGGGAGGAAACCTCCATTACCACATTGCTACAATCTTGTTTTTTCATTTGTGCCAGCAATTTAAAAAGCGTTAAAGCGGCGGGAGTCGTATTGGGGGCCTGACAAAGAACTTGCCCGTTTGCACGGTAATTTACCGTACCGAAAACGCCGGTTTTACGCCCGGCTGTTTGCAAAACACTTTCCAACAAATAGGCGATAGAAGTTTTTCCTTTTGTGCCGGTAATGCCATACAGAGTTAACAAATCTGACGGACGGCCATAAAATTCGTAAGCGGCATCGGCCATATCTTTATCAATATCGTTGGACACCAAAAACGCCACTTTGTAATCTTGCGTGGGGGGTTGAGCCGACACAATAAGCACGGCTCCACGTTTAATAGCCTGTGCGATAAAAAGATTGCCGTCCACATGTGCTCCTTTGAGCGCAAAAAACACAAACCCGGGTTGTACCTCTTGGGAGGAAAAGGTAAGGCCGGTGATCGTAAGATGATGTGCGGCGGCATACGCCAATACAGAACTAAAATTCATACTACATATAGTAGCAAATTGTTCCACGGGCACAAAGTGGGAATTAGGCCCAATTTAGTGTTGGGTCAATGCTGCAATAGCCGCGGCAAATTGAAAGATATGTTCTTTGATTTGCGGTTGCTTTTCTTCCAAAAGCGGAAGGAGTGTGGCGCGTACCCAGTTGCGACGGTAAGTGTCGTCAAAGTTGGTTTGGTCGGTTACGTGGGGGAGGTGGTTTTGGGCTAAATAAGTTTCTACCTGCTCGCGCGTAATACATAAGAGTGGGCGGATAATCTCTGTTTGGTCGGTTAACGGCCGTCTAAGCGGAATACCGCCAAGCCCCTTTATCTGTGTGCCGCGCAGTAAATTTAAAAAGAAGGTTTCGGCCTGGTCGTCTAAATGGTGGCCCAGAGCCAGCTTAGTTGCACCCCATTTTTTAGCCACTTGCCCAAATGCTTGGTAGCGTGCTTTGCGCGCGCCGTGTTCGGGGCTTAAATCATACTTTTGGGTAGTTTGGCGGGCATTTACCCGCTTTACAAACAGCTCAATCCTCAGTTGCGCGCACAAATCGCGGCAAAAATTTTCGTCTTCCAGTGCCGCTTTCCCGCGTAGTTGGTGGTTGACGTGTACAGCGGCCAATGCAAAACGGCGGGTATTTTTCAAATAATGCAAAAAATGTAGTAAACAAACAGAATCGGCCCCGCCGGATAAGCCCACCAGCACGCAATCGTTCGCCCGGATGAGCCGCGCGGCAAACGCGCGCATTTTAGGAAGGACAGATGCATTAAAATTCTTTTTTTGCATATAAAAAAGTATAATAAATTAAAAGGAGTAAACAAAATGCAAAAAAGAATTTTAATTGTAGAAGATGAACCCAGTATTGTAGAATTGTTAACGTTAATACTGACCCGCGAAGGGTATGAAGTGTCCGTTTGCCAGACGGGGCGGGATGCTATTGCCACGATGAAAGAGTTTCACCCGCACTTGGTGTTGCTGGACGTAATGTTGCCCGGTTTAGACGGTGCCAGCATTGTAAAAATTATGTTTGAAGATGAAAACTTGGTTAATACACCTGTGATTATTACCTCTGCGCTAGTGGAGTCGGCCCATATGTTCCAGCAGTACCCACAGGTAAAGGGTTTTTGCTCTAAACCATTTGTGTTGACGGATTTAATTGCCAAAGTAAAACGCTATATTGGTGATTAGGTTTAATTTCTAAAAACAAAACCCCCGGTATAAGACGGGGGTTTTGTTATGCAAATTGAATGAATTTATTGATATAAGCTGTGAACCTCGGGCATTTCCAACAGTTCCTTAGTTACTTTTTGGAATTCGTGTGCGGTAAACGCTGCTACCAGGTGTACGTGAAAGAGGTCATCTTGTTTGGTAACATCATTTTTGAGTAGCTGGATATGCTGCCGTTCAATTTGACGGTTGATTTTTTCCACAATGGCCCAGTGCGGGTCGCACGTGATGTGAATGGTATCATAATGGCGCATCTTTTCCACCAGTTTTAACGTACGACGTAACCCCAGCTGTACCAGCAAAATAGCGGCCGCACACGCTGAAGCCCACATATATTCGCCATACCCAATAGCCATACCAATAGCCGCTACCAGCCACACACCGGCCGCGGTGGTTAAACCGGAAATTTTGTTTCCGTCGCGCAGAATAGACCCTGCGCCAATAAAACCTACGCCGGTTACAATTTGGGCCGCGATGCGTCCCGGGTCGCCCCCGGCATCGCCCATAATTTCCGATAAAACGGTAAACAGCATAGCCCCCAAGCAGATTAAACAGTTGGTAGCAAACCCGGCGGGTTTATCGTGATATTGGCGCTCCATGCCTAGCGCGCCGCCCAAAACTAGGGCCAAAAAAATCTTAAGAAATAATTCGGTGGTCATAAAATTATCATACCAATACAGATGACAAAACGCAAGCAATAAAAGCGGGTTGTGCCGAGCGTTTGCCGTTCTTTGAATGACAGACCACGACTGTTATGTTGAGACTTTGAGAATGCTTATGGTAACAGCCGTTTAGCTTGCGTGTCTCGTAACGAATTGGAAGGGATTGGAATGACAGTACAAAACATACTGCGGTGTACCGGATTCCGAAGATTTTAAAGGGGGCGACAAGGAAGGGGATTGTATGTGTTGTTAAACAAGGCGGGCTAATGTAACTTTCCACAGAAATTCCGTGTTGCCGTGGGTGCCTTTGATGGGGGATTCAATCACTTCGCTGCCCACGGCATTGTATTTGTGGCGTAAATTGACTTCAAAAAAATCTTGCACGCGCTTAATAGCCAGTTGGCGATTTTCGTCCGTTTTTACAATGCCGTGCGGCACTTGCTTGGGGGTTAATTCAAATTGCGGTTTAATCAGAAAAACCACCTGGCTTTGCGGGGCCAACACTTTAAACAGCGGTTCCATAATCATCGTAAGTGAAATAAAAGATACATCTACCGCCGCAAACTGTGGGGGAGTGTCAAATAAATCGGTTGTCATATAGCGGGCGTTGGTTTCAGGCTTAAAGATAAAATTTTTGTAGCGGCGCATTTCGTCTGCCAGTTGCCCCTTGCCCACATCTACGCCGTATACCGTGTGTGCACCGGCTTGTAACATACAGTCGCTAAATCCGCCGGTAGCCACGCCGATATCCACACACACTTTGCCTGTTAAATCAATATGCCAGTGTTTGAGGGCGTGTGCCAATTTTAAGCCGCCGCGCGATACATACGGGCACGATTTTTCTTTAAGCGAAAGAACGTCTTCGAGCGCAACAGCTCTGTCGGCGCGGGTTTCCACCTCGTTATTAACCAGTACTTCGCCTGCCATGATAGATGCTTGTGCCCGCGTGCGGCTGTTAAAAAATCCGCGTTGGACGAGCTCCATATCCAGCCGTGTTTTATTCTTGGCCATCATTTTCCGCCAGTTCCGTATCAAACGGTTGGGCCGTAAGTTGGGCCCCTTTCTTTTTAAGTTCTTGCACTTTGAATTTTACGGTTTCTAATTTATCGGTGAGTTCTTTGGAAAGTAAAATTCCTTCTTCAAACAGTTTAACCGAAGCATCTAAATCGGTATTCTCGGTTTCCAAATTTTCCACAATTTCTTCCAGGCGGGAGAGTTGTTTCTCAAAGCTAAGTTTAGGCATTTTATTTTACCTCCGTGTAAATCATACCGTCTTGTACTTGTATATAAATAGGTTCCCCGGGCTGCGTTTGGCCCACGCGGCTGACAATAGAGCCGTCTGCTTTACGCGCAATACTATACCCTCGTTTTAATACCGCTTGTGGCCCTAAGGCATTTAATTTTTGATAAGCTACTTCAAAGCGGTGGGTAAATGCGGTTAACTTTTCGGTCCAGGCAATCTCTAAACGCCGGGTAAGCTCGTCTAGTTCTTGTTCGTAGGTTTGGGTAAGTGTTTGGGGGTCTTTAAATACGCGGGAGTTAAGGGCTGTGTCCAGCCGATTTTTAAATCGCTCATAAAATAGCGAAATAGCTTGCCCCATACGCTTTTGTAAACCGGCAATGTGTGTAGCAGTATTTTGAGAATTTCGTACCACCAGTTCTGCTGCGGCCGACGGTGTGGGGGCGCGTAAATCGGCCACAAAATCAGCAATGGTAAAATCCACTTCGTGCCCTATGCAGGAAATAACCGGGATTTTACTTTTAAAAATAGCGCGGGCTACCATTTCTTCGTTAAACGCCCACAAATCCTCTATGCTTCCGCCGCCGCGGCCCACTAACAGCACATCAGGCGCGGGCGAAAAACGGTTTAAATCTTCAATGGCCTGTGCAATTTGCGGGGCGGCCTCATCGCCTTGTACGAGCACTGGGGCGATGAGCACTTCCAAATGCGGGCTACGCCGTTTTAAGACGGATAAAATATCGCGCACGGCGGCCCCGGTGGGGGAAGTTACCACGCCAATACGTTGGGGATAAGCGGGGATTGGTTTTTTATGTTCCGGCGCAAAAAGGCCCTCTTTTTCTAACTTTTGTTTGAGTTTTTCAAACTCTAAATACAGGTTGCCTTTGGAAAGGGCTTCCACTTTTTTGACGACGATTTGGTACCGGCCGGACTTGGCATACACGTCCAAACTGCCCCACACGCGCACTTGTACGCCATCTTGCAACGCAAGCGAGTATTTGCGCGCATCCCACTTGAACATAACGGCGGATAAAAGGGCTTCGCGGTCTTTTAAATTA
>JAZLAA010000011.1:0-12007 GCA_045612945.1 Elusimicrobiaceae bacterium | reverse complement strand
GTTGGGTGATGCGGTGCTGTTGCAAGATGAAAAAGAAAACGGCGTGATGCTTATTGACTTTGGTGGGGAAACCATTTCGGTAGGGGTTTACACCGGGGGGCTGTTGCGTTTTTCGTGTGATATCCCTTACGGGTGCGATATTTTAACCAGTGATTTATCCAGTTATTTGTGTACGTCGCGCAAGGCGGCCAAAGAAATTAAAGAAAAATACGGGGTCATCCACCCGGCATTTTTAAAAGAAGAAAAAGAAGTGACCGTACCGCTGTTAGACGGTAGTGATACGCGCACTGTTAAAAATATGGAAGTGTTGGATTGCATCCAGCCCCGGATGGAAGAATTGTTAGAACAAGTAGAACATTTTGCCGGCTTGGGCGGTTATAAACCTAAAAATATGCCGCTGGTGGGGGTGATTACCGGTAGTGGCTCTGTGATGCCGGGTATGCCGGCACTATGCCAAGAAATTTTAGGCTTAAAGGAAGTGCGCCGCGGCAGTGTACAGCGCGACTTGGTAACCTGTGCACCGGAGTTTTTTGCGCCGCTTTATTCAACGGCCTTGTCTTTAGTAGTATATGCGGCGGAGAGTGCTTCGTACGATTCGCTGGGCACCGGGTCTTTACGGGAAGAAAATTCCGTATTTGGTAAATTGGGCCGGGCGGTTAAACACATTTTTGGGTAGAATTTATGCACATGCAAGATTTATTTATGCCGGCAGCTTCTTTTGAAAGCAAAAAAGCCAAAATTAAAGTAATTGGTGTGGGAGGTGGCGGTGGAAATGCCATTAACCACATGGTTAGTTCCGGCTTAAAAGATGTGGATTTTATTGCCGTAAATACGGATGCGCAAGACTTGCGCCGCAACCAGGCCCCGTACTTGGTGCAAGTGGGGGAAAAACTAACGAAAGGGTTGGGCGTGGGCGGCGACCCAGAGCGCGGGCGTAAAGCGGCTGAAGAAAGTAAAGAGAAATTAAAACTAATTATCGGCCAATGTGATTTATTGTTTATTACAGCCGGTATGGGTGGCGGTACCGGTACGGGGGTAGCCCCCTATTTGGCCAAACTGGCTAAAGAAATTTACGGAGACGATTTGTTGGTAGTAGGGGTGGTGACCCGGCCGTTTAATTTTGAAGGGTACGTGCGCGAAAAACAAGCGGATGAAGGCATTTTGGAAATGCAAAAATATGTAGATTCCATGATTATTGTGCCTAACGAAAAGATTTTTGCCAACATTGATCCTAGTACTTCATCGCGCGAAGCATTCAAAATGGTAGATGAAGTGTTGTTGCAAGCGGTGCAAGGCATTAGCGAAGTGATTACCAAGCCCGGCGAAGTGAATATTGATTTTAACGATATCCGTAAAGTTATCAGCCATTCGGAAAAATCACTCATAGGTATTGGGGAAGCCTCTGGGCAGGGGCGGCATTTGGTGGCCGTAAAACGGGCCATTTCGTCCCCGTTGCTGGAAAATGCGGATATTCACGGGGCCAAGGGGTTGATTGTGCACTTTGCGGCAGACGAAAATTTGCCCCTGGTGGAACAAGGGGAAGTGATGGGGCTTATCCGCCAGTATGCCAGTAACGATTCTATTATTATGTTTGGCTATTCGTATGACCCGGCTTTACACGGAAACTTTAAAGTGACGGTAATTGCCACCGGGTTTCATGCAGATAAATCTTCCGCTTATACCGTGCGCCGCCCGTTGGAAACCATTACCGAAAATACCGGGCGTAAGCCGTTGCCGGAAGATATTTTTACCACGTTTGAGCCTAAGAGCCCCAAAACGCAGGACCCTATGCTTATCCCTGCGTATTTGCGACGCAAGAAACGGGCCTTGTAACAACGAATTTATTTGATTTAAACACAGGAGGGAAATATGGCGGTAGGATTACAAAGTTTGCTTAGAACGGTGGTGGACAACAAAGCTAGCGGGTTGCACATTCGCGGCAATTCCAATGCGTATGTGCGTTTAAATGGGCAGATGAAACCCATTGATGATAGTTTTATTACCAACGAAGAAGCCAAAAAAATGGCGTATGCCTGTATGGGAGACCGCGAAAAACGTATTTTTGAACAGTACAGTACGGTGGATTTTTCGTTGGATGCCAAATCTTACGGGCGGTTCCGTTTTAACGTGTTTCGCCAAATGGGACGTTTGTGTATGGCGGTGCGCTACATTCCGCCTCGCATTCCTTCGTTTGAAGAATTTCACTTGCCGGGTGATATTTTGAAGAAAATGGCGGATTCGCGCCGTGGAATTATTTTAGTGACCGGGATGACCGGCTCGGGTAAAACCTCTACTTTGGCGGCCATGATTGATTATATCAACAAAACCCGTGCCAGCCACATTCTTACTATTGAAGACCCGGTAGAGTTTTTACACAGTGATAACCGCAGTATTGTCAGCCAGTTGGAGCTGGGGATTGATACGCCTTCTTATACCGGGGCTTTGCGGGCCGCCATGCGCCAAGACCCGGATGTAATTTTAATTGGGGAGCTTCGCGACGGAGATGTAATGAAAGCCGCTATTTCTGCCGCTGAAACCGGTCAGTTGGTGCTGGGTACCATGCACACCGTAAACGTAGTGCAAACCTTGGAACGTTTAGTGGATGCTTTCCCGGCTGAACTTCATGATCAGATTCGGTTGCAACTTTCGGAATTGATACGCGGAATTGTTTGCCAGCGTTTGTTGCCTAGCCTAAAAGGGGGGATGTATCCGGCCCTGGAAGTGTTGGTAAGCACTCCGCAGGTGCGTAAACTGATTATGGAAAACCGCCCCGGTGACTTGGTAAAACAAATGCAACTAGGTGAGTTCTACGGAATGAATACGTTTGACCAATCATTAGCTAAACTTTACAAGGAAGGCATTATTGATATGGAAACTGCCCAAGCCGCCGCTACCAGCCCCGATGCCATTATGTTGGCTATCCGTGGGGTAACGGACAGTTTAGAGGTGGAAGAATAATGCGTAAAAACGGGTTTGTGATTGCCATTGACGGACCGGCCGGTACGGGAAAATCTACCGTTGGAAAAGCAGTGGCCCAAAAGTTGGGGTACGGGTTTTTAAGTACCGGGGGATTGTACCGGGCCTTAGCTTACAAGGTATATGAAACACACATTGCCCCGCAAGATGGGGAGGCAGTGCTTGCCTTGGCTAAGCAAATCAAGTTTACGTTTGAGCGCCAGCCGGACGCCGTGCTTAAAATGTATGTAGACGGTGCATATTTGGGGGAAAAACTGCATTTGGAAGAAACCGGTAATGTTGCCAGCCAGGTTTCCACCCACAAAGAGGCCCGGGCCGTACTGACCGAAAAAATGCGAGAAGCCGGCCAAGACGGTGGTATTATTATGGAAGGGCGGGATGTGGGCACGGTTATTTTCCCGGATGCCGAAATCAAGTTTTACATGACGGCTTCTGCCCAAGAGCGCGCCAAACGCCGGGTAAAACAACTGCGTGAGGCGGGGGAAAACCCGGATTATGATAAAATTCTGGCACTGATTGAAGAGCGCGATTACCGCGATTCTCACCGGGCAGCTAGTCCGCTGAAACCGGCCGAAGATGCCATTATCATAGATACTTCTTCACTTACGCAAGATGAAGTAGTACAAACCGTTTGGGAGAAAATTTCCAGCCATGGTGCTTAATTTTGTAAAATATATAGCAAGGATATACTTCAAAGTCTTCTACAATTTTAAAGTAAAGGGGTTGGAGAACATTCCGCCTAAAGGTGCTCTTTTAATTGCAGGGAACCATTTATCTAACGCAGATCCGCCGGCCATAGGGGCGTTTGCCGGATTGGTGCGCGATTCGCGCTTTGTAGCCAAAAAAGAGTTGTTTGCCGTTCCCGGGTTGGGGTGGTTTTTCCGCCACTGTAATTATATCCCGGTGGACCGCAAGCGCACGGTAGGCGATATGGGGGCCCTTAAAGAAGTGGTAGAAGCGTTGGAGCGCGGAGAAAGTATTGTGATGTTTCCGGAAGGAACCCGTAGTAAAACCGGACAACCACAAAAACCTAAGGGTGGTATCGGATTTTTAGTATATAAGACGGGAGCCCCGGTGCTTCCGGTAAAAATAGAAGGAACTTTTGGGTGGCCGTGGGTACGCAAAATACGGGTCAAATTTGGTACCGTCATGCACTTAACTAAAGACCCGGCCTTAGAGCCCAAAATGCAGTACAAAGAATTTGCAAATCAAATTATGCAAGCAATAAATTCAATACATATCTAACGGAGGTTACGGCGGATTTTGGATAAAAACCCGCTAAAGACTTATGACAACAAACGAAGAAACTAATACTACGCAAACAACTGCCAACGAACAAGAACTGACGATGGATCAGTTAATTGCGCAGCAAGATTCTTTACTGGAGAAACTAAACAAACGTGAAATTGTAGAAGTGTCTGTGGTACAAGTTACCCAAAGCAGTATTTTAGTAGATACGGGTGCTAAAAAAGAAGGATATATCCCGGCGAGTGAATTTGAAGGTAAAACGCTTCCACAGGTGGGGGATACGGTGTCTGTGGTGCTGGTAAAACGCGGGGACGATGAACGCCCGGCGGTGTTATCGCATAAAAGAGCGTTAGAATATTTAGGCTGGGACGTTTGCAAAAAAGCTTACGAAGCCAAAGAACGCGTGAAAGGTACCATTGTGCAACAAGTCAAGGGCGGATACATTGTGGACGTGTTTGGTGTAACCGGTTTTATGCCGCTTTCTCTCTCGGAACTGCACACGGCTTATAAACACTATTTGCCGGTAGGGGCCAAAATTAAAGCAGTGATTATTGAATTTGTAAAAGAAAAACAGAAACTCATTATCTCCCGTAAACAAGTGCTGGAAGAAGATGAGGCCGTCCGCCGGGCCGAAGTGTTGGGCACCATTAAAGAAGGGGACGTGCTACGGGTGGTAGTTTCTAAAGCTGATGCGGATAAATTGTATTTGCGTTTCCATGGTATTGAAGGCATTGTTAATTTGGAAAACGTAGCTTGGAAGGAACCTGAAACGGCGATTACCAATTTCCGCCGCGGCCAACGCCTTAAAGCTAAACTTTTAAAATTGGACAAAGAAACCCCTCGTTTGGAATTTGGTTTGAAGCAGCTGTTCTTAAACCCGGCCGACGCGCTTAAACGCCGCTATCCGTACAAGAGTTCCGTGAAAGCCACGGTGACCAAAGTGTCCGAGGAGTACGGGGTGGAATGTACCATTGGTAAAAATAATACCAAGGGTTTTATCAGCCCTTTTGAAATGGGACGTGATTTTACCGCCAAAGAAGGCGATACGATTACAGCCTTAGTCATGGGGGTTAACCCGGAAACTTTCACGCTAAACCTGTCTGTCAAAAAGTATGACCAAGCACAGAACCGCAAAGTAGTGGCGCAGTACTTAAAGCAAGCCCCGCGCCCGACACTGGGGGAGTTGCTTTCTGACTCTTTTGGCGCAGACACGGAAGAAACAACCGAAGAAACTAAGTAACTCTGTTAGAACGTATTGAAGAAAGTTCCGGCCCCTGCAAATGCAGGGGCCGGATGTGTTTTGTTGTAACGGTTTTATTAAGCACTGGGCACAATTGTCTAGCGTGAGTTGTTACCGGCCAGTGCAGACATGGATCCGAACATGTTGCATCTATAGTACAATAAGAAAATAGGAATATGCAAAAGCCGTAAAAATGATATATAATAGGGTGTAGCTTTTACCGAAAAAGGAGCGTGTATGAAAAAAATTTTATGTTTGGTTTGTATCGCCGCAGTGGGATTGGCTGCCTGCTCTAAAAATAATAAAAATACATCAACAATGTACGATGCTAATGGCAACAAAATAACTAATGCCTCTATTAAAGACCCCAAATACCAAATTATTGACCAAGAATTTGATAATATGCTGGCGCCGGAGTCGGATTATGAAGCGGTGCCTGCTTATGAGCTACAAGCGTGCGGGGACTCTTATTTACCTCCGCTAGAGGAAGGGTGTGCCTGTGCTAAAGCGAACCGTTCTAAAGCGCAAGGCAAAGCCAAAACCAAGGCGCAAGCGGCTGCAGTAAGTACGCAGGCTTCCCGTGCTAAAAAAGTGACCAACACCACCAATATTTACTATGTGGACGGACCCAACCCCAATGTGCCGGCTACCTCCACCACGACCACCAAAACGGTGTATACGAACGGACAGGTAAGTTCTTCTACCACGTCGTCTTCTAACACCAAAACTACTACGAATCCGGACGGCTCGGTAACGACTACCACCGTAAATTACTAAGTAGCCCATGCCGTACACGTCCGAGCAAATTTTACAAGAAGCCCATCGGTTATATGGGCTTCTTGCGTGTGTGTCTAAAACTAAAGCGGTTAAGTGGACGTTGGCAGATTGCCAGGCGGCCGCCCCTTACACACTGGCTATTAACCAAGCCAAGCAAGAAAAAAATGCGCTTATTTTGGCCCATTCATATACCACGCCGGATTTGGTGTTTGGTGTGGCCGATTTTAGCGGGGATTCGTTCCAACTGGCTCAAAAGGCTAAAAATTCTTCGGCCCAACGGATTGTTTTTGCCGGGGTGTGGTTTATGGCAGAAACAGCCAAAATTATTAACCCCACGAAAGACGTGGTCATCCCTGCCGGGCGTGCCGGGTGTACGTTGGCAGATTCTATGACTGGGGAAGAAGTGCAAAAATTGCGTACCCAACATCCGGGCGTGCCGGCTTTGTGCTATATTAACAGTTCGGCCGAAGTAAAAGCGCTGTGCGATGTGTGTGTAACCTCGGGTAATGTATTTGATATTGCCCAAAAAATGCCGGGGGAAGAACTGATTTTTGTGCCCGATATGCTGATGGCGCAAAATTTAGAAATTGAACTGAAACGGCGTAACACGCCTAAAAAAATAATTGCGGGAGGGGGATCTTGCTGTGTACATGATAAATACCGCCCGGAGGACGTGGAACGTTTGCGTGTCCAACATCCGGGTATTGTGATACTGGCGCACCCGGAATGTGCCCCCGAGGTGTGTGCGTTGTGTGATTATGTGGGCAGTACCAAGGGGATGGCTGACTATGTGGCAAAGACACCAGACAACTGTTTTGGACTGCTTACGGAGTTGGGGCTTGTAAACCGTTTGGAAGCCCAATACCCGGGCAAACAATTTGTTTGGCCGTTTGGGGTTTGTAGTTATATGAAGAAAAATAATTTACTTAACACGTGGCAGGCGTTGGTAGAGCCGCGGGCCGACCAAATAGTGCAGGTGGACGCGCAGGTGGCAAGCGCCGCTAAAAAATCTATTGAGGAAATGTTTAAATTAGCCCTATGATACTAGATAAAATTATTGAACTGGCTTTAGAAGAAGATTTGAGCTTGGGGGATATTACCAGCGATACGATTTTTATGCCCCATAACCGCGCCGAGGCGGTTATCCGCGCCAAGGAAGATTTGGTGCTTTGCGGCCTGGAAACCGCCCGGCAAGTATTTGGTGCGGTGGACCCGGAAATTATATTTACCCCGCTTAAAAAAGACGGGGATGAAGTGAGGGAAGGGGAAGTGGTTGTGGAACTGGCGGGGAGCACGCTTTCTATTCTAAAGGCAGAACGTAGTGCGCTTAATTTTATGCAACGCCAAAGCGGGATTGCGACTACTTCACGCGCGTATGCGGCTGTGGGGAAGAAATACGGAGTGCTGATTGTAGATACCCGTAAAACGCAACCCGGTTTGCGCCGGTTAGACAAATATTCCGTGCGGGTGGGAGGTTGCCGCAACCACCGTATTAGCTTGGCTGACAGCGTAATGATTAAAGACAACCATATTGCGGCGGCCGGCTCTATTACAGCGGCGGTGGAAAAAATTAAAAGTGCCATTGGACACACCCCCAAAATTGAAGTGGAAACCACGAATGAAACGGAAGTAAAAGAAGCACTGGCGGCCGGGGCAGATATTATTATGCTGGATAATATGACCCCTGTACAGGTAGCACAGTGTAAGGCATTGGTAAACGGACGTGCACTTGTAGAGGTTTCCGGCGGGGTGACGTTGCAAAATTTAGAGGCATATTGTCAGGCCAAGCCGGATGTAATTTCGGTAGGGGCGTTGACTCATTCGGTAGTGGCAAAAGATTTAAGTCTAAAAATAGTAAAATATATCAGATAACATAAAAAGGTAGAAGCGACATGGACTATACACCCTTATTTTCAAAATCCGTCAGCCGGGCAAAAGCTTCGGCTATACGTGAATTATTAAAGGTAATTTCCCAGCCGAACATTATTTCGTTTGCGGGGGGATTGCCGGACCCGAATTTGTTTCCAACTCAGGAAATTGCCGATATTTTTCAAACCATACTGACTCGCTCTCCTAAGGAAGCGTTACAGTATGGCGCTACCGAAGGGGTAGATAGCTTAAAAAAAGAACTGGTTAAACTGGTTAAAGATACCGAAAATATTACGGTTACACCGGAACAAATTTTGGTGGTGTCGGCCTCCCAGCAAGCGTTGGATATGGCGGCGCGGATGTTTATTAACGAGGGCGATAGCATTATTACCGCTTGCCCCACGTATTTAGGGGCGTTGCAGGCGTTTCAGGTAGCCGGGGCGGATATTGTAGGGGCTAAAAGCGACCAGGACGGTGTATTAGTGGAAGATTTACAAGCTAAGTTGGAGCTGCTGCAAAAACAGGGCAAACCGTGTAAGTTTATTTACCTGGTACCGGATTTTCAAAACCCCACCGGGACCACCATCCCCGAAGAACGCCGTAAACAAATTTTGGCACTGGCTAAAAAGTACCACACGTTTATTTTAGAAGATTCCCCGTACCGGCAAGTACGTTTTGAAGGCACCGCGCCGCGCACGTTTTATGAGCTTGACGGCGGGCAAGGTAATGTGCTTACCATGTTTACTTTCTCTAAGGTTTTTGTGCCGGGGTTTAGGTTAGGGTTTTTAGTGGGCCCGGCGGATGTAATCCGCAAATTTGTTATTTTAAAACAGGCCATGGATTTGTGTTCTTCCCCTACGTTGCAGTTAGCCACCGGCGAGTTTTTACGCCGGGGACTTTTGAAAGACCATATTAAGCACATGATTACGGTTTACCGGCAAAAGCGGGATTTGATGCTAAAAACATTAGCCCAATATATGCCGCAGGGAGTTACATGGACGAACCCGCAGGGGGGGCTGTTCTTGTGGTTGACACTTCCTAAGACCATGGATGCTACCCGCTTATTGCCCAAGGCCATTGAAAACAAAGTGGCTTATGTGGCGGGGGTAGATTTTTACCCGGACGGAAATGTATTTAACGATATGCGGCTTAATTTTTCGTACTCTACGCCGGAGCAAATGGTGGAAGGACTTAAACGCCTGGCGCAAACCATTAAAGATAACCTGTAATTGTTGTTCGTCAAGCGCATTTGTAAAAGGCTGGTAAAAACCGCCCTTCTTTATTATACTATAGATACAATTTGATCTGTTTTTGGAACCGTATGCGGAATACGGTGTGGCAAGATTGCACAGTTCGACTCCAAAAACAGCCGATTTAGGCACAAATGACGGGGCCTCCGACCCCCTTTGGTTTGTGCGGAGTGTTTGCCGCCGTAAGGCGGGAGGCTACGGCTGTTATGTATTGGGTTACGTCGAACTGGCTCAAAAATAGCAGCCGTTTTTGTGTGGGTTCTTAAAATAGAAAAATTGAAAATTAAACATAAAAGGAGTTCGTATGAAAAGAACCTGCAAACGAGGGTTTACCCTCATTGAACTACTGGTAGTAGTTCTGATTATCGGTATTTTGGCCGCCGTTGCCGTGCCGCAATACCGCAAAGCCGTATGGAAAAGCCGCTTGACGGAAGTGAAAACCTTCCTAAGCGCTGCCGAAAAAGCCATGAATCTGTATGTGCTTAGAAACGGATTTCCTTCTTCATCAAAGGGGGTATCTTTTTCGGATTTGGACATAGACCTAGTGGCTGGTTTTAATTGTGATAGCAATGAAAATTGTACTGCCCCTAATGGTTTGTGGAGAACAGAAAAGCCAACAGTTTCTTCAACTGGCTGGAGAGTGTCTGTAGCTGGAACAAAGATAGTGGCTCCTGGGGAAATTGCTATTTTTGTGTCCTATTCTAATAATACCAAACAGGTAACTTATCAGTGTATGGTAGTCTCCAATGGCGTGGATGCAGACGCAGGTACCGAGGCCTGTAATGCACTAGCGGGAAATGACCCGAATTGGTCAATTGCTTTACCGAGTTAAGCACAAAACACCCCCGGTAACTTGCCGGGGGTGTTTTATGAAAGGGTAGCACCCCCTTGCAGGGGAAGTACGGTGTGGCCGGGTATAAAAGGAGTTCTCTTTATAAAATACCCCCTTTTTGTCGCTTGCGCGACGTTTTCCCCGCAAGGGGGACAAATAACTACCGAACGCAACATGGCAGGGAATTAAAATATCCAAACCTTAAGCAGGTAAAATATAGCTGAGATAAGTGCCGCGGCCGGGATGGTAACAAACCACGCCCATACAATGCGCTTGGCCGTGCCCCAACGTACGCCGGAAAGCCGCCGCAAAGAGCCAATGCCCACAATAGCCCCGGTAATGGTATGCGTGGTGCTTACGGGAACCCCTAAAATAGAGGCAAAGAAAATAGAACACGCCGCGCCGGATTCGGCACAAAAACCGTCCACCGGGCGCAACCGGGTAATTTTTTGGCCCATGGTTTTGACAATGCGCCATCCGCCTGACAACGTACCCAGCGCAATAGCTCCTTGACACAAAATCACCACAGACAAAGGAACCACAAAATGCCCTTGCGAAACCGCATATATTTCTTCGTGCGTTAAGAAAAAATCCCGCACGGGGGCCACTTCCGCTCCGGCCATGCCACCTAAAAGAAGCATGCTGATAATCCCCATGGTTTTTTGAGCGTCGTTACCGCCGTAACCTAACGCATAGGCCGAGGCAGAGAATAATTGTGCCTTGCGGAAAAAGCGGTCCACTTTGTATGGGCTAAAATGGTTGGCGATATTAAAAATAAGCACCCCCATCAAGGTACTGAGTAAATACCCAAGCAGGGGGGAAATAAAGATAAATGCGACCGTTTTTAAAATCCCGCCGGCCACCAGCGCGCTAAAACCGCCTTTTACCAAGCCTGCCCCCATTAGGCCGCCAATTAAGGCGTGAGAGGAGCTGGAAGGTAACCCTAGCCACCAGGTAATGAGGTTCCAACTACAGGCCCCCATCAGTGCCCCGAAAATAAGGGTGGAGTCTACCACGTTGATATCCACAATGCCCGCCCCGATGGTTTGGGCGACGTGCGTTTTAAAAATTAAGAAAGCTACAAAGTTAAAAAACGCCGCCCACGCCACTGCAAACTTGGGGGAGAGTACACGCGTGGAAATAACGGTAGAAACGGCGTTGGCTGCATCGTGGAAGCCGTTTAAATAATCAAAAAACAACGCCAGTACAATTAAAAATAAAATCCAAGTCATAGGCCTAGTTATTCTTCACCAAAATGGATTCCACCATATTGGCTACATGTTCGCAAAAATCGGTGGTGAGCTCGGCAATTTCGTAGAGTTCTTTTTGTTTAATGACCATAATGGGGTCTTTTTCATTGGCAAATAAGTAGGAAATTGCTTCATCACGCAATACATCCCCTTCGTTTTCCAAGCGGTTAATTTCTACGCAATGGCGGTAGGTGTCCCCCATGTGTTTGTTACTGCGCAACGTAGCCACCGCTTTGCGAAGAGCTTTGGTAGATTGGTCAATGGTGTTGGCCAGTTTTTTGCTATATTCGGTGGGTTTGTTAATTTGGTAGAGGTGAAAGCGATTTAGTAACAAGTACAAATTGTCCATGATATCATCCATACGGTTGGCCAGGGCTAAAATATCTTCGCGGTCAAAGGGGGTGATGAAGGTTTCGTTTAGGGTGTTAATAATGGTGTGGGTAATTTCATCCCCATCGTGCTCAAACTGGTGCATTTCGCGCACATTTTCGGGGGAAAGGTTCCCCTCGGTAATGGCTTTTTGGTAAAACTCGGCCGCGTGTACCAAATTTTCGGCCTGGCGGTC
>JAZLAA010000010.1:0-2558 GCA_045612945.1 Elusimicrobiaceae bacterium | reverse complement strand
TAAAAGAGTGACTGCGCACGGCTTGGGCTAATTGTTCTATGCCCGCATCGGATGCTTGCTCAATGGTTTCGTCTAAACTGCCTACGCAGGATTCCAAGTTTAGACGCAGCGGTTTAGTAAGCTGGTTAATCCCTGTACAAGCCATGCGTAAGCGGCGAAACAGTGAAAAATCCCGCCAGGTAATCTGAAGGCCGGTTTTCCAGTTTACATCCCGCACATAGGTAATTAAATCCAGTTGGCGTTCTTCAAAGCTGGTGGCATCTGTCAGTTCCAGTACATCATTGGAAACGTCATATTGGCGTTTGGGAGCTTTCTCTTTACCTACTAACGCCCGTAAAGTTAGCTGTACGCCGCCGGCTACGGGGTTTGTGGTGCTGTCTTCCGCCGGTGCGGTGGACGTGCCGGAGGAACTTTCGTCCGTTTGGGCATCTTGCGTTTCTTCCGGGACGGTGCCGGGTGGGTCATCAGGGATACCGAATGCATTTAGAATACGTTGGGTTTGTTCGCAGTTGGTTACTTCTATGGCAAAGGTTCCGTCCGACCCTTGCCAGAAATTCATTTCCGCGTGCAACGGAAACGATAGCAACAGCACGCCCACAATGGGCCATAGTTTTTTCATATATACCTCATTATCCAAATACTGCTTTTTGGTATTGTAACTAAAACAAAGCCAAAAGGAATGGGTATTAAGACCCAATAGCGTAGGCAAATTGGACCTATTTAAGGCCTAAAACCAAATCTGCAAGCGCTGTTACTGGAATAAGGGTAAGGCCACCTAAGTTGCTTTTTTCAGTGGGAGAAAGAGGAGCGCAAAAGGCGTGCTTAAAACCCAAGCGACGGGCTTCTTCCAGGCGGCGGTCCAACAGGGGTACTTTGGCGGCCTGGCCCAAAATGCCCACCTCGGCCATAAATATGCAGTCGTGCGAGATAGGCAGTTCTTTGCAAGAAGAAATCACGGCAGCACAGATAGCCAGGTCCAACGCGGGGTCTTTGAGTTTAACCCCCCCCGCCAAACTTACATAAATATCTTTGTTTTCCAACGGAAGCCCGATGTGTTTTTCCAGCGCGGCAAAGAGTACCAAACAGCGGTTTAAATCTACCCCGGTGGCTACTCGGCGTGGATACGGGTAATGCGTAGGGGAAACCAGAGCTTGAATTTCGGTTAACAGTGGGCGCGAACCTTCCAATGCCAGCGAATAGGCCCGCCCTTTTAATGCTTTTTGGCTTGAGGAGCTACTAAAATACTCGCTGGGGTTATCTACACACTGCAAGCCGCCAGACGTCATTTTAAAAAGACCGATTTCTCCTGTGGAGCCGAAGCGGTTTTTATGCGGACGTAAGAGGCGAAGCACATTGTCTTTTTCGGTATCAAAATAAAGCACCGTATCTACCATGTGCTCTAAAATTTTGGGGCCGGCCAGCTCGCCGTCTTTCGTGACATGGCCAAGCACAAAAGTAATGATACCTAGGGGTTTACACAAGCGCACCAACTCACTGGTACATTCACGCACCTGGGCCACCGTACCGGCCGAGGAAGTAAACTCGGGGTGGTAAACGGTTTGAATGGAGTCTAAAATCAAAACTTCGGGCTTTATCTCTTGCACGGATTGCACAATTTTTTGAATGTCCGTCTCACAATGTAAAAATATATTTTCGCCCGCTACCCCCAGCCGTTTGGCACGCCCGGCAATTTGGTTGATGCTTTCTTCGCCGGAAATATAGAGCACTTTGTATTTTTTTGAAAGCTGCGCCGCCACCTGGAGCATCAGCGTACTTTTGCCAATACCCGGTGCCCCGGCCAAAAGTGTGAGTTGCCCTTTTACCAGCCCACCACCCAGCAGGCGGTCAAACTCGCTTAGTTTGGTGGGAATACGCGGTTCTTGCACAGATTGACTATCCGACAGTTTTACAACTTCGCTAGAGAAATCCGTAAAACTGCGGGTGCGTGCGGCCGACGTTTTGGGTTCTTGGGCTTTTACTTCTTCCAGCAAAGTGTTCCATTCTCCACAATCCGGGCACTTGCCTGCCCACTTGGGAGCCTCAAAACCGCATTTTTGGCACACAAAAACCGTCTTAAACTTCATTATTTACTCCCGGCTACCGCTGCTAAGCCAAAGAAGGAAGAAATGTCTTGGTCATTAAACGACACGTTAGCGCGGATGGCAAAATTATTTGTTTCCAGCGCATCACGTGCCCATGCCCCTACCGAGAAGAACCGATTAAAGCGGAAATCTACCCCGTAGCTTACATTCGGCTTGTGGAAGCGGCGGCCATTAATGGTGCGGTCGCGCCCCCAGTCTGAAAATTCCCCGGTGAATGTAAAGCGGTTTAAGAAATCTACATCATAAAAGGGCTTTAATTCTAAGGCTGCCCCGCCCGCCCCGCGGATTAAACCGGCCGATAATTTGGCCCATTGATTGTATAAGCCCAGGCGCACGTCAAACTTGTTTTTTTCCAGGTAGTCTTTACTTTCCAGCGCGTCATCTTCGTTACCGATATTGGCAAGACCTACGCGGTAGAATGTAAACCCGCTGGGGGTATAGATGTCTAGGGCTAGG
>JAZLAA010000009.1:0-16182 GCA_045612945.1 Elusimicrobiaceae bacterium | reverse complement strand
AAATTGGTCCCATACACCACTTCACTGGCGCGCTGGTAGGCGTGGGCGATGGCCGCCTCGCGGCTCAAAATACGGCGTTGAGTATCCGTTTGATGTTGGGGATTTACCGCTCCAAACCCGCGTACCCACAGGTAAGTGTCATCAAGTAAGGTGTCCTCAAAAGTCGGGGCAATTTTCCCGTCTTTTACAGCCGTTTTTAAGGTAGGGCCGCACGCGCTTACGGCAACTAAAACTGCCAATAGAATCGCGAACTTTTTCATAACTATCTCATCAACTCGGAAATTACTTTTACGTACGTACTGGGCTGGCGGATATTTTCAAAATTGATAATTCCGCAGCGAATAAGCATAATTTCTAGCATATGCGTTAAAATATCGTAAAAATTCTCCCGCACAGAAAGGTCACAGGTATTGGGATTGGGCCCTAAAATTACAGCACCCTTTAATTTTTTATTATCACACAGGTTGGCAATTTTAAAGGCCGAAGAGATGATATTTTCCGTTGCGTACGAAGAACGTACCACAATTTCAAATCCGCCTTCAATCCCTAATTCTTTGGCCCGCTGTTCCAAGGCATACACCATCCAATTCATCATATCTGACGAGCTTTGTGGGTAGAAAAAACCAATGCGCCCCCATTCTCCGTTTCCAACCGTATTAATGGAGGTAATGGAAGCTGGGTCTTTAGTGAGCAACGCACTAGAGGCATCTTCCCCCTTGGTGGCTAAGAGTTTTTCCAAAATACTTGCCGGGGATTTTTGTTCTAATGAGGCCCCGGGGAACATAAGATTTTCTAGCACTTTTAATCGGCGAATGCTACGGGTAACGGTTCCTAAGGTCATGTGTGGGGAACCGAAGAATTCTTCAATCTGCCGGTCGTTTAAATCCACGCCGTTTTCGCTCAACATTTTTTTCACAATGCGAAAATGCGTTGCCCCGGTAGCCGGCTTTAATTCACTAATCCAGCCGGAATCAAGCTTAAAGTTAATTAACTCTTCTAATTTTTCCAAACTTTCGGGTGGATATTTAGATGTAATAACAATTTGCTTATGTTCCTTTAAGAACGTATTGAGTAATTTGGAAATAAAGGCCCGGTTTTGTTCGTTGATAGCCAACAAGTGTATATCGTCAATGAGTAGTGCCCGTACCGATTGCATGAATGTTTCAAACTTGGCAATGTTCCCTTCCATTACGTAGCGTTGAATTCCGCGGGAAAGCCGCACCCCATTTGTCATAAATATGTGCTCTTGCCCAAATTTTTGGCTAAATGCGTATGCTAATGCGTTTAAAAAATGGGTTTTGCCGGTTCCGGTGCCTCCATGCAGCACCAACGGGTTGTATAACTTACCGGGGGACTCAATCACAGATACCGCTGTTGCATGGGCAAAACGGTTGACGGACATAACCATGTTTTTTAGCGTATAAGTAGGCACCAGGGGGACTTCCAACGGCCAGTTATGTTTTTTAAGTTCTGAAACCGGCAGTTGAATGGAATGGTCAATGTTTTTGGTTTTAGCTTGACGCACATTATCTGCCGCATGTTGGGGGGACATCGTGCTTTTAAGTACCGGGGCCACTTGCGGGGCAGCCGGGCTGGCAGGCGGCGTCTGTTTTTTGCGCAACCGGAACATCGTTTGTCCCAACGCTCCTTCCTCCTGCGGTGCCTCGGGCGTTTGGGGCGTTTGTTGAGCGGCCGTTTGGGGTGCAGGTTTCTTTTTCAAGCGCAAAATGGTTTTCATATGCGGGGCTTCTTCTTCCATCGGTGATACGCGGCCCTCGCGCAAGGAAACCGTTTTTTCGTACTGGCGCTTGATTACCTCTGTATTAAAAGTGGTTTCCAAATTAAACGTTTTATCCAGGGCATTTTTATCATCTGCCCCATCCAGACTTTTAGGGGGCATAGTAGCCGCCAGCACTTCTTCTTCAGGTAAAGAATCCGAAGAAGCATCTGCCATTAAAGGCCGATTGGACGGCTGTTGGGAAGAGGCTCCCAGCGTAAACGGCACTTGGGCCGCGGCTTCTGCAGCTTCTTGGGCAGGCACATCAGGCATAGAAATAACTTGCTGTTGGGCCTGAAAATCCTGCGTATCTGTTTTTGCAGAGGCAGTAGTTTGTAAATCTTCCGGTTTCTTCATGGCATCCATAGTTTTTGTAGGTAATTTCTCCGTAATAGCGCTTACTTCTTCTACATCAATAATATTAGTTTGGTCTTTTAATTCATGTTCAAATACATTAAAAGAGAGGCCGGTTCCGTCGGGTTGTGCGGAAACGATTTTTTGTGCTTTTTGTTGTTGAACTTTTTGGGCCTGCTGTGGAGTTTTATCCACATCCACAAACATATCATATTTAGTTTCAGCGGATAAAATGTCCTCCAGCGGCATTTTAGAAAGCATGGACCCTTCCATATCTTTGATAAGCATATCATTATCGGTAATAGAAATGGTGCTTTCTCTACGCGTGTGGAAGGTATTGGGCGACGCGGGGGGAACGGAAAGGGTTGGGTTCGTTTCCTTTTCAGTAGCAGCTTCTTGTGTGGGAGTAGCAAACTGTGGCTGAATTTGCACCACTTTAATGGAGGGCAAATCTTCTGGAGTCGCTTGCGTACGGGCAGTTGCAAACACTTCCTTTACGGTAGCAGAGAGTTGAGAAGTTTCCGCATGAGGAGAAGATATCAAGTGTTCCCTGGAAGTATGCATAGTCGCAATCCCCAATTGGGTTACAAAAGACAAATCCACCTGGTGTTTATGTGGGGATGCTTGATTGACCCCTTCAAAGAAACTGGTAGCCGGATCCATGGCAAAAAAAGTGGGATACCCTTTTGTAGTGCGGGAGGTAGGGGCATTAAACAGAGGGGCTCCCAATACGCCCCCGGGAACAAGGGTATTTACCTGATTTATTTGTTCAACTCCTTCGTTGGCGGCAACACGTATTTTTTCTTGTGTTATGTCATCCATATCACTAGGCAATTCAAATACGTATGAAAACGGTGCCTGGGCGGTCCTGACCTCTTGCACATAGCCTTTGAGCTTTTTAGCTATAAGGCGTGCATCTTGTTCGGTTCCGTCAATTACCAGGGTAAAGCGAACCGTGCCCGTCTGCGTATCAGTGTGGCTTAAAATATCCCAATTATTTATCATTTTTCCCCTACTATTTGTACCCCGCCGCTGGTACCAATTCGCGTGGCTCCCGCGGCAACCATCGTGTCCACATCCGCCCGGGTACGCACCCCGCCGGACGCTTTTACCTGCATGTTAGCCGGTATTACCCGGTGCATCAGGGCCACATCTTCTGCTGTAGCTCCCCCGCCGGAAAAACCGGTAGAGGTTTTTACAAAGTCTGCACCCGCTTGTGCGGCCAGTTGGCAAGCAGCTACTTTTTCTTCTTGTGTGAGCAAGAATGTTTCAATAATTACTTTTAAAACTTTACCCGGGCAGCTTTGACGTACCGCGCGGATATCTTCCAGCACCGAGCCGGTGTCGCCCGATTTTAAAGCACCCACGTTAATTACCATGTCCACTTCATCAGCCCCTTGGCGCAGAGCCGTTTGTGTTTCGCATACCTTGGCCGCGGTGGAAGTAGCCCCCAGCGGAAACCCAATGACCGTACATACCTTTACACCGCTACCGGCTAATTCTTTTTTTGCCAGTGCTACCCAGTACGGGTTTACGCACACGCTATAAAACCCATACGTCTGCGCTTCCCCGCATAGACGTACTATATCAGCCTGTGTAGCATTGGGCTTTAAAAGGGTATGGTCAATGAGTTTTGCTAGGTTCATGGTTAATTAAAGTTAATAATGCGGATAAATTTCTCTGCAATCAACGATTGTCCACCTACCAGGGCGCCATCCACATCAGCCTGTGCCATAATTTCGTCCACGTTGGAATCTTTTACACTGCCGCCGTACAAAATGCGTGTTTCTAGCGCAAAATCCGTTCCGTACGTTTTGGCCAGCTGCATGCGAATTGCAGCGTGTACTTCTTGTGCCTGTTCGGGTGTGGCAGTTTTGCCGGTACCAATGGCCCATACGGGTTCGTAGGCAATGATTAGGCCCTTTAAATCTTGGGCGGAAAACCCTTTAAGCCCGTTTGTCAATTGGGCTTCGATAACGGCCATAGTTTTGTTAGCTTCGCGTTCTTCCAAGGTTTCTCCTACGCAAAAAATCACCGTTAACCCATTACGCAATGCGGCGGCCACTTTTTTATTTAAAATTTCGTCTGTATCTCCAAACACGCTTCTGCGTTCACTGTGGCCGATAATGGTGTGCGTGGCGCCGGCATCCTTAGCCTGCACCGGGGAAACGGCACTGGTAAATGCCCCTTTATCTTCCCAATGTACGTCTTGAGCGGCAATTTTAATGTGTGAGTTTTTAGCTAAATGGGCCGAAACCGCTAAAGCAGTATAAGATGGGGCAATAATTACCTCCGCCCCGTTTTTGTTTTCAGCCTTTACCAATGCTTCCACTAGGGCAGAAGCTTCGGCAATGTTGTTGTTCATTTTCCAATTTCCGGCAATAATAGGTGTTCTGGACATAATACTCCCCTTTATAATAAAACAATATCTTCCCGCCGTGCGGGATACATTCCATTACATAATAACATAAAACACAGCAAAATAACAAATTTTCTATATAAACCGGGTTATTTGTGCAGGGGCGTGTTACCTTGAAACTTGGATGTTTTTTTATTATACTGTAAATACAATTTAATTCTGTTTTTGGAACCGTATGTGGAATACGGAGCGCTTTAAAAGCCCTGTCCAAATCCAAAAACAGCCGATTTAGGCGCAACTTGAACGGACTAATTACCCGTTTGGGTTGTGCCGAGTGTTTGCCATTCTGCTTTTAGTAGGATAGGCAAACCGCGGCTGTTAATATGGAGGCTTTGGACAGGCTTCATATACCGGCCGTTTTTATTGCGTGTTTCATAAACAGTTAAATTGAAATTAAAAAATAGACGTCATTCCCGATAAAAACACTCGGGGATGACGATATAAGGAGGTTGTTTATGAAACAACACAGTACCCGGCGGGGTTTCACGCTTATAGAGTTGTTGGTAGTCGTGCTCATAGTAGGCATATTAGCCGCAGTAGCCGTGCCGCAATACCAAAAAGCAGTTGCTAAAAGCCAAGCGACTGAAATATGGACAACATTGGACTATCTGCGTAAAATGATTGAAGTGAAAAAGTTGGAAATGGGCCAGGATATTTCTGATATTTCATCTTCTACCTTTACCATAAACCAGATTATGGGTGGTATTTGTACGGGATATAGCGAGGACGTTGGTAGTAATTCGTGGTGTTATATTCCTTGTCCAACTCGGTTGCATCCTTCGGGAGGATGGACAGGAAATTGTTATTACCATGTTTCAGGGAATACAGCTACTTTCCAAGGTTCTATAACGGATCATTGGGTAGAGTTAAGTGTATCGGCCAACGGAACTAGGTCTTGTTCTGGAGATAATGACTTTTGCTCAATGCTGGGTGTGTAGCTATCGTTACGGCTGCATAAAAACCCCCGCCTTGTGCGGGGGCAATTTTTTGTATTTTTACGGTTTTTTGACAAAAGGCGGTTTGTCCGGCTTGGCTTCATCCGGCACCAACTCTAATTCCTCTAACAACAAGGAGGGGGCTACTACGCTTTGCTCGGGCAATGCAGGAGGATAATCGTGCTCGGTTAGGTGAAAATAACTTACCTCACTGTCATCTCCGGCGGCTATAATGTCACGCAGGGCCCGGGTAGTCAGATTGTTAATTTTGAGCCCATATACGGTTTCTTTATGTCCGTCTTTACTGTAAATGCGTTGGGCGGTAGTCAAGCGGGCGGTGTCTTTTTTAATGGGGAAACTATCTAATATGTAGCAAAACTCCAGTTCCAGTTCCCGGCATTTAGTCAGCAAGGTTTTTTCTAATTTGGCGGCAGATTGCGGTTTTTTAGCTTCGGCGAATACGTTGGTTAACCGTTCCCGCGGCAGAGAGAGTATAGTTAGGCGCGCATGGCCGTTGCTGGATATTTTATCATCTAGCGGGCGGCTGGTGCGCGGTAACTCAAGCAGTTTTCCGCCGGATATTAACGCAAGTTCCTGGGCAGACACCCCTTCATCATCTATTGGCATAAAGCCGCCCAAGGGCTTGCCGTTAAAGGAGCGTGCTTGCGGGCGGTCGTAAATGTCAATTAAGTTAGAAAGTACGCGTAGGCCTTGTTTGTTGCGCAAAGTGCCGGCTGTTTTATCGGTTTCAGTTCGGGCAGAAAGTAAAGGATTCACATTTTGCATATTTTGCACCAGCACCCGTTGTAAAAACCGTCCCGCGGCCGCTGGGCCTAACAGTACCGGGCCGATATAAGTATCTGCTTTGGGGGCAGCGTGGGCCTCTTTTAAATCTTGCAAAAACTCCTCGGTTTTTTGGTTAAGTAGTGTCTTATTGTCTGCGTTTAGTTCTGTTAGCCAAAGTTGTTGGGTAAATTCCTTTTTATACCCCCCTTTATTGCGTAGCTGTGCTACCCACTCTACACGCACCGCGGGCCGGGCCAGTTGGTAAAATCCGCCTAAGCTATTTAAGAAATAGACATCTTTGCGGGTGGGTGCAAAGGAAATTTTAAATTCTTCCAAATAACTGACCGTGGCTCCCAAGGCGGACAATTCTTGGGCCCAGGTTTGTAATGTGGCGGTATCAGGCGTTTGAAACGGGAGGATTTCCTCCACAAACGAGCTTTGCTTGACGGGCATGAAATCAGGGTGGTTATGAGGGAGCTGTTTTAAGCGTTTGTAGGCCTGTTTTTGCTTATAGACTTCGGTGGCGAATATATATGCCTCGTCCGTAGCTTGCCATAATGCTTGGCGGATGCCGGCGTAATTTTTGGCAACAGCGGCTGCCCCTGTAGGGTGGTAAGCATAATCTGCCCAGTAAGAGTCGTGCGCGTAGCCAAAACTATCCTCTTGCTCGGTGCCGATATTAAGCACCGCATATACGTTGAGCTGGGCATCTTGCGTTTGCTTGGGCAGTAGTTCACCCAAAGAAGCGGTCACTTGTGGGGCTTGGTGGATATTTTCCAGCTTATAGGCCACATAAAACGGCTTCGCCATACCCGGGCGGTGCAAATTTTTTAAGGTACGGGCCATTTCATCTTTCATGGCGTTAAAATATGCATTGTCGGGCATTTGGGCGGCCCCTAGCGGTAACACCAGCCCAGCTAAAAGTAGCAGTAAAAGTTGTTTTTTCATATTATTTCCCCTGTGCAAACGGTGGCGGCAACACCGGAGGTTTAGTGGTGGCTTTGCCGGCTTTTTCTATTTCTAATTTACGCAGTAGCACACTGGGTGCAATCCCGGAAACAGGTACCCAGCCACTTTCAGCCCCGCACGATCCGTTAAATACGGCATAATCGTCTGCTGCGGCTAGCACTTCGTTAAAACTGACTAGCGGCGTTCCCACCATATCTGCTCCGCGGACCACTTCTTTGCGCCCGTCCGGGTACACGCGCTGTACCAGGGTGGGGGTCAGTTTGAATGCCTGCGGCATAAAAGTTTCCGTCATGGTGAACCCGCCGGACAAATCCTCTATAATATACCCGTAAGGTTTGTTTTGTTTTTTGATTTCATCCAGTAATTGTTGTTCCAGTTCCGGGTAAGAAACGGTTTGCGCGGCAATCACTCGCGTATTTCCCATACGAGCCACCGGGCGATGGCCCAATTCACCTCGGCCGTGCCCGTTGGAATGGGGAAAATTTTTAACCGGGGAGGCACTCATCAAAAAGTTTTTAAGTACCCCGTTTTCAATTAAGGTCACTGGGCGCGCTTTTACGCCTTCATCGTCGTATTCATAAAACCCGCGTAAGGGGATGTCGTTAAAATAGGCAAGGGTGGCGTCATCCACAATGGTAAGCAAGGGCGATACCACCTGCTGGCCGATTTTCTCGGTAAACGTTTTGCCAAAAGAATCCTCTTTTTGGCGGTGCCCTTCCACTCGGTGGCCCAGCACCTCGTGCACAAATACCGCCATGGCGCGGTTTTTCAAAATAGCGGGGACGGTTACCGGGTCTGCCTCCGGCGCACGGGAAAGCTGTTCTAATTCGTCCATACTTTGGGTGACATCGGCCAGTAGTTGCTCCTCGCTGGGCAGCTCGTTTTCTTGAAGTACGTCGTATGATTTGAATCGTTCCAGTACAGCTCCGTCAGTCGTTTTACCGCTTAGGGCATATCCTAATCGGGCCAAGCGTATGGGCGTTTTAAGCCGGGTGCCTACCGAGTCCGCAAAATAGCGGCTACCTGTTTCGTAGCTAAAAGAAAAGGAACTCTCCAGGATAAATGGTTTGTTTTTGGTGAGCAGTGAAGCTTTAAGTAAGCTTTCTTTAATGCGCTCTACATCAAACGAAAGTGGTGGCACTTCCCGGCAGAACATTTCTTTGGGGGGAAACACAAAATCGGGTGAATCGTCTATACGTTGTGAGGCGGTTTGCGCATCGGCCGTTACGCGGCTGAGTTCTTGCTGGGCTTTTTCGGCCGCTTCTTGTGTAGCACGCCACAGGGCAGTGGTAAAAGCTTTGTCGTTATGTGCAAAAGCGGGTAATACGGTGGTAGTTAGGCGGTAGGAGGTGTTGTCGTTTTTAAGCGTACGCGTGTTGTCCATTTGAATATTTCCGGCACGGGTCTGTATTTGCAAGATGTTATGTTGTTCCTGGCGTTGATAACATACCCCTCCTTCTTCCACGGCTACGCGGGTTTGCTGGGTATCTTTATAGGTATAAGCCAGGTAATAAATAGGCGGGTTTTGTTTTTTAAGCGTTGAAAACGCACGTTTTAACTCAGCGGATAAAAGCTTTAACGGCTTTTGGGTAGATACATCGCACGACGTTTGAGCCGCCAATGGGAATGGTAAACTAAGGAGCAGAAAAATGATTTTTTTCATATCAATTATTGTAGCAAAAACAAAGTTATCCGTGCACGTTAGCGCGGAGGTATGCGACACGAGAGAGGCCAATGTATGCGCACAAAAAGGGAAGCAAAAAAGCTGAGGATGGGAGTCGAACCCACAACCTACGGTTTACAAAACCGTTGCTCTGCCAGTTGAGCTACCTCAGCATACAAATTCTAATTTTCTATATTTTAGCATTTTTAATATGTCCTGCCAATAAAAACCCCCGCACAAAGCGGGGGTTTTACACTTAAGAGCCCAATGATATTTCCCAACGAGGATCACCTGCCGCTAGTGCTTCACAAGTTTTTTGTCCGTTATCGGTAGTGAAATGGTATCCGCAGGTATATGTTTTTTCTCCTGATGAAGAATAGGTGAGCCGGACTGATACGGTACCGAGTATATCTTGGGCCTGTTGTGTGGCATTAGTATTTGAATCGGCAGTTAGGTAAATACCCCAACTCATTATTCCTACTGACCGACTCATAGAAGAAGCTAGATTGGAAATATCAATATCTAATCTACCCCAGCAAGCATCTGTAGAGCAAAGTTGTCCACCATCACACTGTCCAAAACATTCCTGGGCAGCAGTAGTGGGCCAACCATTTTTTAACAAATAACTATCTATGGCTTTTTCCCCCGTGTTAATAAACGTGCGAATATCGGTTACGCGCGCTTTTAATACCGCTTTTTGGTATTGCGGTACGGCTACCGCCGCCAATATGCCTACTATGAGTACTACTACCAACAACTCTATGAGGGTAAACCCCCTTGTTCTGTTTTTCATAAACAGCTCCTTATTATTAAATTCAACTTAACTGTTTATGAAACTATGCAACCAAAACGGCCGATACCGCCGGACTGAAAAGAGGTCGCCCGATAGCAACAGCCGTAGTTTGCCATTTTACAAATGGCAAACATTCAGCACAGCACCCACGGGGATCGGCCGTACGGCACTGCGCTGTAAACGACTGTTTTTGGCCTCTTTTCAAGCTTTTATGGATATAAAAGCCGACTGTATTTGCATACACTCCAAAAACAAATTAAATTGTACTGATAGTATAATAAAAAAACGCTGTTTTATCAATGCAAACACACCAAAAAGCAGGATAGTAATTGTCTACTATCCTGCGGGGTAAAACAGCTGTTTGACTATGCGCTATAACAAGCGGCTGGCCAAATCTGCCAGGTGGCTACGTTCGGTTTTGGTAAACGTAATATGCCCGTAACTTTTTTGGCCTTTAAACCGATCTACCAAATAAGTTAGCCCGTTGGATTGTACGTCCAAATACGGGGTGTCAATTTGGTACGGGTCGCCGGTGACGACTACTTTGGTGCCCTCGCCAGCGCGGGTTAAAATGGTCTTCATTTCATGCGGAGTGAGGTTTTGCGCATCGTCCACAATCATGTACTGCCCGGGTAACGAGCGCCCGCGCATGTGCGTTACGGAAGCAATTTCAATTTTGCCGCTGTCTAAGAGATAGTGGGCTTTTTCTTCGCCTTCTTCTGGATTTTTGCGGTCTGCCAGGAAGGCCAAGTTGTCATAAATAGCCCCCATCCACGCGTCTAGCTTTTCTTCTTTGGTGCCGGGCAGGAAACCCAAATCTTTGCCTACAGGCACAATAGAACGGCATACCACCAAGCGGCGGTAGGCGTTTTCGTCCATGGTGCGTTGCAGTCCGGTGGCCAATGTAATAAGCGTTTTCCCGGTTCCGGCAGTTCCCACCAGGGTTACAATGTCTAAGCTGTCATCTAGCAACAACTCCATGGCAAAGCGTTGTTCTTTATTAAGAGGTTTAATACCCCATGCCACTGGCTCTTGTGCAGAAAGCGGGCGCAGTACACACGCCCCGTTGTTACTTACGCGCCCAATAGCCGATTTTTTGCTACCGTCGTCTGTTTTTAGAATTACAAACTGGTTGGGTACAAATCGGGCCGGATCCAACTCCATTTTTTTATTGTGGTAGAAGGCATCAATTTGCGCCGAAGGCACTTCCAGCTCGGATACACCGGTGTAAAGTTCATCCACGTTTACTTTATCTGTGGTGTAGTCTTGTGCATTAAGCCCCAGGGCCTCGGCTTTAAGGCGCATGTTAATATCTTTAGTTACCACAATTACGGGGGCGGCGTTTTTCTTGTACGAGCCTTCTTTTTTGCCCAGCGTATAGGCAATGTTTAAAATGGCATTGTCAGCCTTGTTAAAAGCCATAGAGTACGGAAGTGAGTTGGGCAAATCCATAACAATTTTTAAAGTACCGCCACCGTCCAATTTTACCCCTTCGTTCAGACGCCCTTTTTTGCGTAAGTCATCCAACATGCGCGATACCATGCGCGCATTTTTCCCCCGCGTGTCCCCTTCGGTTTTAAACGCGTCTAATTCCTCAATTACGGCCATGGGGATAATAATGTCATTATCGGCAAATACGCGGATACAGTTTACATCATGCAACAGTACATTGGTGTCTAGAATAAAAGTTTTCTTCATGGGCTCCTCCGTGCAAGGCTGGCATAATTATAGTATAATCCTGTAAAGGGCAAAATCAAGCGTTGCCCACTGGTATTGTAGCATTATTTAGAAAAAAATATGAAATACCTTTGCATCCACGGCCATTTTTACCAACCTCCGCGCGAAAATGCGTGGCTGGAAGAGATTGAACTGCAAGACAGTGCCGCCCCGTTTCACGATTGGAACTCCCGGATTTGCGCGCAGTGTTACTCCCCTAATGCCTTAGCACGCGTGCTTAACAACCAAAAAGAACTGACCGATTTGGTAAACAATTATGCCCATATTAGTTTTAACTTTGGGCCTACTTTATTATCCTGGTTAGAAGCCAAAGAACCGCAGGTCTATCAGGCTATTTTAGAGGCAGATCGCCACAGCCAAGCACTTTTTTCCGGGCACGGAAGTGCGCTGGCCCAGGCCTACAACCACATGATTTTACCCCTGGCTAACGGGCACGATAAAGAAACCCAAATTAAATGGGGTATTTATGATTTTGAAAAGCGTTTTGGCCGCCGGCCCGAAGCCCTGTGGCTGGCCGAAACCGCTTGCAATACCGAAACCCTGGAAGTACTGGCTGCCAATAAGATGAAGTTTGTTATTTTGTCGCCCAGCCAATGTGCCCGTGTACGCAAACTGGGGGAACCCAAGTGGCAGGAAGTCGGCGCGGGGGTAGACCCCAAACGCGCCTACTTATGCCATTTACCCAGCGGGCAAAAAATTACGCTGTTTTTCTACGATGGGCCTATCTCGCAAGGAATTGCATTTTCAGATATGCTTTCCTCGGGTGAGAAATTTGCCGACCGGTTACTAAGCACCTATAACCAAAGTGATGAACCCCAGCTGATGCACATAGCCACGGATGGGGAAACCTACGGTCATCACCATACATTTGCCGAAATGGCCTTAGCATACTGTTTAAAAAAAGTGGAAGATACCCCCGATGTGCAACTTACGGTTTACGGTGAATTTTTAGAAAAAAATCCACCTCAGTATGAAGCCCAAATTCACGAAAATTCTTCCTGGAGCTGTTGCCATGGTGTAGAACGCTGGCGTGCGAACTGCGGGTGCAATTCAGGTATGCATGGTGCATGGCACCAAAAATGGCGTGGGCCGCTACGCGAAGCCCTGGATTTTATCCGCGATGAAATGATTAAAACCTTTCAGACCGTGGGTAGCCAGTATTTTAAAGATGTGTGGGCAGCGCGTAACGAGTATATTAAGCTCATTTTAGACCGCTCCCTGGATGCCCAACACCAGTTTTTTCTCACCCACGCTACCGAGAAAGCCTGGAACGACCGTTCCACCGCACTTATGCTTTTGGAAATGCAGCGTATGGCGATGCTGATGTACACCAGTTGCGGGTGGTTTTTTGATGAAATCAGCGGTTTGGAAACGGTGCAAATTATGCAATATGCTTGTCGCGCGATGGAGCTCAACCGCGCCTTAAGCGGTACGGATTTGGAACCCCAGTTTATCAAACGCTTAGAGAAAGCCCCCAGTAATTTGCCGGAAATTAAAAACGGGGCCGTAGCGTACGAGCGTTATGTAAAACCGCAATCTTGTTCGTTAGAAAAAATGGCCTTGGCGCACCTGGTAATGCGCTTGGCGGACGAAACCACCAACCCCCAGCGCGCCTATGCATGTGATGTGCTTGCCTTTGAGCCTACCAAATTAGTTTCGGCCCACGGTTTGTTGGCGTATGGGTGGATTAAACTCAAATCCCGTATTACGTTAGAGGAACGTAATATTCCGTTTGCGTTATTGCGCCGCGGCAGTGCCGGGTTTTTGTGCGGGGCTACCACCGATCACCCGCAAGAAGATTTTGCCCGGCTTCATAAACTTTTTGAAGAAAACCAATTAGATGCCTGTGCCCAGTTGCTTAACCAATCCTTTCGCGAGGTGTATCCGCTTAACAGTATGTGGGCCGATGTGCGCCACGCCGCCGCACAGCAGGTACTCCACCGCCTGGAAGAAGACATGCAAAGCGCATTTACCACCCAGTTTGAGCAACAATACCCGGTGGTACGGGGACTACAGATGTTGGGCGCGCCCATTCCCAAGACGTTTTTGTCGCTGGCGGAGTTTGTACTTACCCAAGATTTATGTGCCGAGTTTCGCGCAGCGGAGTTTCGCGCGGCCGAAGTAGAGGAGCTGATGGAAGACGTTAAAACCCTGGGGTTAGACGTTCTGCGCGGCCAAGCGCTGCGCGCCGCTGCGGAAAAATTAACCTTCTTAGCCTTTGCCTTTGCACGTAACCCGGCCGATAAAGCCGTAGCCCATAAATTGTTGGATTTTTTGAATTACTTGGAAATTTTCGGCTTTGAACCCAACACTATAAAAGCGCAAGAGTTTGTGTACTTTGGGCTTAAATCGCTAGGTGAGGAGGCCAAAAAGAAAGACCTCCTGCGCGCATTAGCCAAAAAACTCCAAATTGCTTTATAAAAATTCCCCCGATCTAAGGCTTACGCTAGTTTGAAATTACCGCAAAGTTCTACAGAGCGATTTTCTGGCACTTTGTCTGTCCCTAAAGCCACTTTTCCCTAGAAACCTTCTAACTAATAAATCCGCTTGCCCGGGGGCCAAAAAATGCTAGAATATAATCGGTGGATTTTACGCAAATTACTTTTTTACAGGGTGAGGTTTGTATATGGCAAGCAATTTATCTTCTAGTACGCTTATAAAACCGCTGGTGCGGGATATGCGTGCCGAAGCGGATGTGCCCTTCGGCTATGGCAAGACGGAAAGTTACCTCTTGCCCAAAGACCCGGCTTGGATGTTTTTATTTTGGGAGATTACCCAAAGCACCTTGGATTACATTAAAAGCCAACACAGTGCCGATGTGTTACAGCACGCGCGCACCATTATCCGCCTGCACGACGTGACGGACGTGGCCTATTTTACGGGTTCCAATGCGGTAAAATACTACGATATGCCCGTTATTTTTGAAGCCCGCAGCTGGTATATTAACGTGCCACAATCGGGCCGCAGCTATATTGCAGATTTAGGCTACTTAACGGCAGATGGACAGTTCATTTTGGTTACCCGCAGCAATGTAACCAGCGTGCCGCCCGGCAAAATATCCAATATCATAGATGATAAATGGATGATTGTGGAAGGGGATTTCCAAAAGCTTTTAAAACTTTCGGGAGCCGATTACATTGGCCTGGGAGCCAGTGAGCTTATGCAAGTGGTAGGCCAACGTTGGAAACTCACGGAGTTGACCACCTCCGGTGCGCCTTCATCTTGGTCTTCATTTGCGCTCCATTTAGACAAAGTGCAAGAAGACGAAGATATTTGGCTGGATGCTGATTGCGAAATTATTATTTACGGTTCCGCCTCTAAAAATGCCATTGTATCCATTAACGGCAAACAAATTGAGCTTAAAGACGGCAAATTTTCTATTCATCAACACTTATCCGCCGGAGAAGTGGTGGACTTGCCTATTCACGCGCGCAACGCCAAAGGCGACAAGACGCGCCACATAGACATCAAAGCCTTACGCGAAGCGGGGAAGTAATATGGGACAAGAAAAGGGTTACTTGGCCTTAGTGCTCCACGCGCACTTGCCGTTCATCAAACACCCGGAATATCCGGATTTCTTAGAAGAAGATTGGTTCTACGAAGCCATGGTGGAAACCTATATCCCGTTACTGAGTGTGTTTGAAAAACTTACGGACGAAGGATGCGACTTCCGCCTCACCATGTCCTTAACGCCGCCGTTGTGCAATATGATGGAAGACCCGCTCTTAATTGAACGTTTCCGTCGTTATTTAAACCAACGGGTGGAACTTTCCGCCAAAGAAATTGAGCGCACTAAAAATACTGAATTTGAAGGCGTAGCGCGCATGTATTACGATAAATTCCGCCGCTACCAAGATTTGTTTGAAAACCGCTATCACGGCCACGTGCTGCAAGGGTTTAAAAAATTCCAGGATATGGGTAAGCTGGAAATTATTACCTGTTGTGCTACCCACGGCTACTTGCCCCTCATGGTGCATAAAGAGAGTGTCAACGCCCAAATTAAAATTGCCGCACACGATTACAGAAGCCGTTTTGGTAAAAACCCGCGCGGGATTTGGCTGGCCGAATGTGCCTATAATCCGGGTGACGATAAATTTTTGCGCGAAGAAGGCATCCGCTTCTTCTTTACCGAATCGCACGGGATTTTACACGGTACCCCGCGCCCCAAATACGGCGTGTATGCCCCGGTGTATTGCCCCGAAACGGGCGTAGCCGCATTCGCGCGAGATATGGAATCGGCCCAACAGGTATGGAGTGCCGAGTCCGGCTATCCCGGCGATTCCCGCTACCGCGAATTTTACCGCGACCTGGGCTATGACTGTGATTACGACTACATCAAACCCTATTTACATTCCGACGGTGTACGCCGCAACATCGGTATGAAGTACCATAAAATTACCGGCAAAGTGGCCCTGAACCAAAAACAGGCCTACAACCCCTGGGAGGCGCGTGAAGTAGCCGCCCAACACGCGGGTAATTTTATGTTTAACCGCCAAGCGCAAATTAAGTATTTAAGCACCATTATTGACCGCAAACCGCTGGTAGTTTCTATGTATGATGCGGAACTTTACGGCCATTGGTGGTACGAAGGAATTGATTTCTTGGAGTTTTTATTCAAAAAAATCTATTACGACCAAGATGAAATTAAACTCATTACCCCTATGGAGTATTTGGCTATGTATCCCGAAAACCAGGTGGTGCAGCCGTCTATGTCCTCTTGGGGGGATAAAGGCTACCACGACGTGTGGC
>JAZLAA010000008.1:0-16881 GCA_045612945.1 Elusimicrobiaceae bacterium | reverse complement strand
AAAGACGTAGGCCGCGCCACTTTGCGCGCACCGCGTAAGGCCACACTGCCGACGGATTGCGCCGAGGCCGCCACACACGTCCCCAGCAAGGTAATTACAAAAACGGTTTTTCTCATATAAGGTATTATGCGTTTTAAGCACTTCCCCCGCAAGGGCCTTTTAGCCCGTAAGCGTGTCCAAAGGGCCCAAAAAATCCTAGGCCCTGGCCGGGGATTTTATTTTAAAAAAAGGGTTGTAATCAGGCATACATTTGTGTTAGGATAGGGGGGTAGCAAAACCAAGAGGAGACAACATGAAAAAACTCGTAATTGCAGTACTGGCAGTGTTGTTTGTCGCCCCGGCCGTGATGGCTAAAGACTGGGGTATTGGGGTAAAACTGGGGGCCGGACAAAACGACCCGAAATCCCTCAAAGAAGCGTTTGATAACATCCCGGCATTTAGCAAAGAGCTGGATAAAAATGCCGGCTACTTCAGCCTGGAATTGTTGCATGAATGGGCTTTAAATAGCGAGGCCAACAAAATCGGCCTCAAAGTAGGTTGGGACGCATATGGCGAAAACGAATTGAAAGCCGGCGTGTACAAAGTTTCGGAAGAAACGTATTCCTTCCCCTTTACGCTGTATTACAAACGCGATAACGGCGTAGGCAACCTTTCTTGGTTTGGCGGAGCCGGGGTAACCATTCTTCGTACCAAAATAGAAGAAGGAGCCAACGATACGTCCAAAAACCGCGTATTCCCGCATATCGTAGCCGGTGGCGAATACCGCTTTACCAACGTGTTTGCCTTAGGCTTAGAAGCCCGCTACAACTTCTCGGCCAAAGTGAAAAAAGACGGGGCCGTCTTGTCTGACCGCTCCGGCTTTGGAGCCGCGTTAACGGGCCGCTTCTACTTCTAAGCATTTTGTCGGAAGCTAAAAACACCCGCCTAAAAAGCGGGTGTTTTTATGTCTAAAAGGAGGCCAACGCTTTTACCACCCGCCCCAAAAACTCAGGCCGCCCCCCACCGCGGCCGCCAGTAAAATGATATAGGTAAACGCTACCCGCCGGGCTAATAATATACTGCCCGCCAACACGCCTACTTCCAACCAATTCAAGCGAATGGGTGCGCCCGCCCCCCACAGGTCCCTCAAATCGGCCCAATGCACCGGCTCTTGAAAAATAGAAATGTTGGCAAACAGGCCCACGGCGTACAACATCATTAAAAACGCCGCCCATTTGGCCCCTTTAAAAAAAGCCACACACAGCGGATGGGTGCGGTATTTAAACAAGAAATGCACCGCCCCGCAAGAGAGGGCAAACGTGGGCAGACAAAGCCCCAACGTAGCCACCAGTGAGCCCCATACCCCGCTTTGCATAAACCCCACATAGGTAGCGGTGTTGATACTGACCGGGCCGGGTGTCATTTGCGAGACCGATAACAAATTCCCAAAATTTTCCGGCGATAGTACGGCGGTTTTTTGTACCAAATCCACAAACAGCAGCGGAATAATCATATAGCCGCCGCCAAAACAAAGCAACCCGTATTTGGCAAATTGCAAAAATAAAAGGACGGAACTCATGCTTTGGGCTCCTTCAAATAAGTGCGTTTGAGCCACGTTTCATACACGCCCCCCACCCCCCCGGCTATGAGCACCAGGCCCACCGGGCTCAGGCCGGCTAACAGGAGCCCCAGCAAAAACAAAAATAACACGCCGTCCAGCCAATGTTTGAGCATATTTTTCCCTAACCGCACCGCCAGCAGGATAAACATCCCCAGCACGGCGGCACGCACACAATTGAAGGCCGTTAAGAGGTGCACATTGGTAATTTTTTGTAAGGGGAAAAATTGGGCCACCAACATAATAATAACCAACGACGGCAACACCACCCCCGCCGTTGCCACCAGGCTCCCTTTCCAACCGGCCAGTTTATGCCCCACAAATACGGCCGCGTTAATGGCAATCAGGCCCGGAATGGTTTGCGTGAGTGCAATCATATCCAGCGACTCCTCTTTCGTTAACAGGCCGTGCTTGCGTACAAACGTTGCTTCCACCAACGGGAGCATGGCCAGGCCGCCGCCAATAGTAAAAAGCGAAATTTTGAAAAATTCAATAAATAAAAGTGTTATTTTTTTCATACAAAACCCGCACCGGGCGAGGGGCCTCCCCCCCACACACCCGTTACTACCGATACAAGTTGAGGGTTGTTGCGCGTGCTAGTCGGCCACCGAGTCGGTGGCGCAATATACGGTAAATTTGCGGGTATAATAAACGCCCATGGTTAAAGAGACCAGGGTTTCATCAATCCAATCGTTATTGGTTACAATTTTAACAATTTTTCCGTTTGGGCAAATTTTGGCAAAATCGTGCTCATGCTTGCGGCCCATACCCCAGAAGAAAAAATGGTCTCTTTCGGAGTATTTCTGCACCTGGGTATAACGGTCTGCCTGGTTATCTATAATAAACTTTGAATTGGTACACCCCCCCAAAATACCGGCACCTAACAACGCCCCTAACATAAACCATTTGCATTTTTTCATCAGTTTGTCCCTTCCTCACTTAAAGTTTTAGTTATTTTTGGTTTGAGTGTACCCTTAATTTCAACCATACACAGCAGTAAGAACACCACAAACAAAATCCACAGGATGTAATAGATGTATAAGTCCACATTCACCAGCGTATTGGTTAAATTGGGGAAGGCGGATAAAATAATCGGAATCAGTAACAGCATAAAAAAGATATCCGCACAAGCGATCCCCTGGCGTATCCGATGGGCCATTCTTTTCATTTTTACCAACGCGGATTTTTCTATCATTTTGCTATATTCTACCACAATATAATAGCCCGACATAAACGAAAACAACCCGGAAATGTTATAAAGCAATTCTTGGTGCTTTGCCGGCTGTGCAAGCAAGCTCCATATCGCCAAAATCATAGCCATAACGATTAGCCACCCGGCCAGGCGCAATGTTTTTGACTTTTTCTCTAAGGAAAAAATAGCCAAGGTAACAAAATGCATCATCAGCACATACAACGCCACATAAGCAGCCGTAAAATAAAGGGACAGGCCCGGGTATAGCGGTTGAATAAAATCCTCAATCAGCCAGCCGACACCGCAAAAAATATAGCCGATAAGCAGATAACGAATACTTAAATAGAGGTTTTGCATAGTTCCATTTAACTAAGTGATACGACGGTTTTTATTGTAATAAAATGTGCGGTAGGAGTCAATATAGGAGGGAATATCGTTTTTATGTACTACACGCCATAGCGCTTTTAACGGGGTGGTTTTGGCACCCTTTTGTTCAATGATTTAGGCCGGTACCCTTGCCAGCCGGCACCTAGGTTCGCGGTCCCTCTCTTGGTTCCGTCCCCAATGGCAACGTCGCCGTTATCCGGGAAACGGCAACCGGGGGGATGCGTACCCTTTAAAACAGCTCCCCCCCTGCGCACAACAAGCAGCGCAAACGAACCGCCAGATTACGCAAGCGTGGGGGATTATAAGTCGTTATAATAAAAAAATACCGTTCGGTTACGCATGTGAAAAACGAAATGAAAGCGTGTATGGTGATTGCGCCCAATGGTAACAAGAACTTGTTGCTCGGGCCGGGTTTCAATTTCCACGGGCTCGTAGGCCGGGTCAAATTGTTTTTGGGTAGTAGGCTGGCTGAAAAAAGCACGGATATAGTCAAAATCGTCATCCTGTAATAAAAACATATCACGGGCTACACCATACCGAATAGAAAGCCCTGCCACTAGCGGATTGGTATCCATGGCCCGGTATAACCGCTGATAACGGGTCCAACATTCAGCGTCTTTACCCTCCGGCAGTTCTTCACAAGGGGTACGGTAGTCATAACGGAAAGAAGCATCACCCCCTTCTTCTTCATAGACGCGATTGGCTTGCGCGCGGGCTTGATTGACGGCTTTCATCCAAGGAAGTAGGTCTTTGTCCGGCGCGGCAGCTTTTGTTTTTTGACCTAATTTGGTTAAGCCCGGATGGGGGCCCCAGTATTGTGCGTGTAAAGGGTTTTGCCCTAACAGAAGTCCCAAAGCTAAAAATAATAAAATTTTCATAAATCCTCCAAGCTAATACTATCTCCCCCGATAGTATAAAAGAAACTGTAAAAGTATCAAGGGACATAAAGGCCTACTGCGTAATTGGGCCCGCGTGGCGCATATGTGCTACAATAAGTGTAACCCCATTTTATAGGAGAAAATATGAAAATTATTGCGCTAAAATACTATGACGGCGGTTATATGACGCAAGCCTTTGCCTTCGGCGGTACTCGCCCGAAAGCAGCGTGCGAAGATGTTACATATCGCTCCAGTTTACAGAACTTTTTAATTGATAACGGAAAAGAGGTTATTTTATCCGATACCGGACTGCCTAACGAAAGCCCCGATATTGCCAAAAAAGAAGGGGCCGCTTTGTGGATGGGCAACAAAGTGGCTACGTTTGAGGAAGCCCTCGCTAAAGCGGGCTACAAGCCGGAAGATGTAACTAAAATCTTTGTCACGCACAAACACCCGGACCATACGGGCGAGTTGCGTATGTTCCCCAAGGCCAAAATCTACATCGCTGCCAAAGAAGCCGACGCTATGAAACTAACCGGAGACAACGTGGTGCGCGTGGAATTTACGGACGGCCCTTACAAAAATTTCCCGCACAGTCAGCGCATTACGGACAACTTGGTACTGGTACAGGCAGAGGGGCACACAAAGGGCAATTCTGTGGGCATTTTGGAAGATAACGGCACGTATTACATGTTCCACGGAGACGTAACCTATTGTGACGCGGCCTTACAAGCGAGCGCACTCTCTATCATCTTTGAGGATAAAGAAAAAGCACGCGAAACATTAGACCGCGTGCGCGAGTTCATCCAAAATAACCCGACGGTCTATTGCTCTACGCATTGCCCCGAAGGATATGAGAACTTGGAACAAAAGAAGATCATGAAATTATGAGCACGCAAGAACTAACACTCAACCGCGAAAAAGTTATTGTAAAGACCAGTATTATCGGTATTGTTACCAACGTACTGCTGGCGGCTTTTAAGGCAGGGGTGGGGCTGCTTTCCAACTCTATTGCTGTTATATTAGATGCTGTTAATAACTTGTCCGACGCTTTGTCCTCGGTTATTACGATTATCGGGGCCAAACTAGCCAACCGCGCGCCGGATAAAAAACATCCGCTGGGTCATGGGCGGCTTGAGTATATTAGTTCTATGTTGGTGGCCGCCATTGTGCTCTATGCCGGGGTAACGGCGCTTGTGGAATCTGTCAAAAAAATATTTCACCCCCAAGCGTCTGAATATACCCTCACTTCGCTCCTCATTATTGCGGTGGCGGTGGTCGTAAAATTGGTACTCGGCCGCTACGTGAAAGGACAGGGCGAAAAGGTCAACTCCGGTGCATTGGTGGCTTCGGGTTCGGATGCTTCTTTTGATGCTATCTTGTCTGCCTCTGTGCTGGCTTGTGCGATTATCCATATGCTTTTTCATATCTCGCTAGAGGCGTACATGGGTGTCATTATTTCTATCGTTATTATCAAAGCCGGCGTGGGGATGATACAGGATACGGTTCACGATATATTGGGCAAACGCGCCGACGTACAACTTACCAAAGACATTAAAAAAATCATCAATGAAGAACCGCAAGTCCGTGGTGTGTATGATTTGCTGATTAACGACTACGGCCCAAACAAACACTACGCTTCCGTGCATATAGAACTGCCCGACATCCTAACCGTGGACGAGGTGGACCGCTTAACACGCAAAATAGAAGAAAGCGTGTACCGCAAAACAGGCGTTATTTTAACGGGCGTAGGCGTATACTCGTATAATACCAAAGACGAAGAAGCGGCGCTCATACGCAACAACGTACAAAAAATGGTACTCACACACGATTGGGCCTTACAACTGCATGGGTTCTATGTGAGTATTGCCGAAAAGAAAATGCGCTTTGATGTGGTGCTTAGTTTTGATATTACTAGGAACCAGGCATTAGACACACTCCTAAAAGAAGTCCAAACGGCCTATCCCGACTATAAAGTGCAAATTACACCGGATGTGGACTTGACGGATTAGACAATCAAAAAAAGCCTTTAGCGCAAACCGGAGGGTGGTATTTTTATTACTTCTACTGTGACCCAAAAACGCACGCTCAAGCACTAGGGGCGGTTTTTTATCTCTTAAAGTTATAGAATAGGGATTAGGATTAGCTTTTTTGTTTGCTTGGGACTACTTTCCGCTTACTTTTTAACAAAAATGAAAAAGAGAGGATAATATGAAAAAACTATTTTTATTATGTGTTTCGTTAACACTGTTGAGAGCATGTGCCGGCCAACCTGTGTGCAAAGATTTTACCATTCAGGGCGACCACGGCAAATTGTCCGCCGTTTTGCACACGCCAAAGAGCAAAACTTACCCGCTTGTTATCATCGCACACGGCTTTAATGCAAACAAAGAAATGGAACTGTTGACCGACCTTTCCGCCCAATTAAATGCGCGCGGCATGGGTACGCTTCTTTTTGATTTTAACGGCCACGGAGAAAGTGACGGCTCGTTTTTGGATATGACCATTCCCAACGAGTTGGAAGATGCCCGCCGCGTATATGCGTATGCCCAAAAACTGCCGGGCGTGCAGTCCATTTCTATGGCAGGGCACTCTATGGGTGCCGTGGTGGTAGCCATGCTGGCCGGCGAGTTGGGCACGGATAAAGTAAAAACCATCGTATTGATGTCCCCCGCCCCCGAACTTACCGAAGATACCGCCAAAGGAGATTTATTCGGGATAAAGTACGACACCAAAGACATACCGGAATATATTACCCTGCACAATGGGCTCAAAGTAGGCCGCGCGTTCTTGGCCACTACCCCAAACGTACCGATTTATGCGGTTTCTTCACGCTATACTGGGCCTGTACTTGTGGTGCATAGCCTAAATGACCAATTGGTTCCTTATCACTACGGGGTAGCGTTTAGCCAAATTTATAGAAACGCACGCTTGGAAACCTTGCATGGCCTGGACCACAATTTCACACAGGATACCCCCGGCGTTAACAAAAAAATTACCGATTATTTAGTTGAACAACTTTTATAATACCCATAAAAAATCCGCTCTCAAAAAGAGAGCGGAAATTGCTTAAGACGTGCGCCCAACAGCACGCGAAGTACCGACGGAGGCAATCCATAGTCCTTCCGGTAATTCTCATACAAAAACTACTAAAAATGCTTAAATTTTAATAGTTTTTATATTTGCACGATTGGGTTATTTGGACAGAAACGGCCCCGCACACGCGGGGCTTGTTGATTATAGAGCCGATTTTATATCCTCTACTATTAACTGCGGTGTTAAGCGGTACTTGGTGTAAAGGGCCTCTTTAGAAACCTTGTCCGTAAATTCCTTAAACGAGCCGTAGTTAAGCACCTTCACAGGACTGTTACCGTAAAAACGGGCAATTTTCTCGCCAAAACCGCCGTCCAGTTCGCCGTCTTCCAGCGTTACCACTATTTGGTGGTCCGCCTTTAAACTTTCCAGCATAGTGGTATCTAACCCCGTTATAAAGCGCGGGTTGATAAGCGTGGCATCCAGGTTGAGTTTAGTTTTCAAAAACGCTTTTACTTCGCGCGCTTTCTCAAAGAACGTTCCCACACCGATAAGCGCCACTTTACTTCCCTTTTCTACCATTTTAAACTTGTTCAAAACGGAATAATCAGTATTGTCCTGTTCGCCGCAAGATACAAAATTCATCGGCACGCGAATCGCCACCGGATATTTGTTTTGCTGCACGGACCAGTCTAACATACGTACATATTCTTCCTTACAGGTTGGGGCCAAATACACTATGTTGGGAATATTGGAAATAAGCGGGATATCAAACGTAGTCAAATGCGTGGCATCCGCACCGGAAATACCACCCCAATACACAAGTATCGTAGCCGGATTGCTATTGAGGGCCAAATCCTGCGAAAGTTGGTCATAAGTGCGTTGCACAAAGGAACTAGACACACAGAACACGGGCTTTGCGCCACTTTTGGCAAGGCCGGAAGTCATCGCCACCGCGTGTTCTTCGGCAATACCCACGTCCACGTAGTGCGTGCCCATTTTGTTGCGGAATTCTTTGTTGAAACCGAACACGCCGGGCGTAGCCGCGTTAATAGCCACAATCGGCATACCCTCACTCACTTTTTGCAGTAAATAATTTTTGGTAATAGAGTTATAATCTTCCCCCATGGGTTTGGGGGCATCATTTAGATGCGCAATGGTACCCGGCATAATCCAGTGGAACGGCTCTTTGTTCACTTCGGCAAGTGTAAACCCTTTGCCTTTTTGCGTGTGGATGTGCAAGACAACCGGGTGATCCGTATCTTTCACTTGTTTGAATAAGGCAATCAGTTTTTGAATATCGTTGCCTTCGTCTAAATAGATATACTCAAGCCCTAGTGCTTCAAAGAAATTGTTTTTGACGTTCCCCTTATTTTGGCGCATGTGCGTGAGCATCTTGCAGATACCGCCCTGATTTTCGGCGATAGACATATCGTTGTCGTTTAGCACAATGATAAGGTTACTGCCCAACACGGCGGCGTTGTTAAGCCCTTCCAAGGCCTCGCCCCCGGTGAGGGAGCCGTCGCCAATGAGTGCAATCACGTTGCCTTTTTGCCCCAGCAGATCGCGGCCCTTGGCAAGCCCCATGGCTAAACTAATTGACGTAGAGGTGTGGCCGACCTTAAATAAATCGTGCTCGCTTTCTTCGGGCGCGGTGTAACCTGTATATTTGGAGTAGGAGTCCGGGTCTGTAAAACCCGCTTTGCGGCCTGTTAGCATTTTGTGCGCGTAGCATTGGTGCGATACGTCAAACACGATTTTATCGGTAGGAGAATTAAACACATAGTGTAAGGCAATCGTCGTCTCGATAATCCCCAAGTTGGAGCCAAAGTGTCCGCCTGTTGCGTCCACCCGTTTAATGAGAGTTTCTCTTATTTCTTTCGCCAATAAATTGAGTTCTTGCGGGTTTAATTTTTTTACGTCTTGGGGCGTGTTAATCGTGTTTAATACGCTAGTTACGGTTGCCATGTTTAGTCTCCTTAAAACTTATATAAGGATATTGTAGCAATTGAAAATAGATTTTAGGGATCTTTTTATAAAACTGCTACAATGCTATTTTTGACCCCGAAAAAGCAAGCGAAGCGTTCCAACTGCCCAAGAACGAAGAAGTGCTGACTTTCATTGCGTTAGGTTACGCGGCAGAAAAAGCGGAACCCTTGCCCAATCACTTTAACCGCAAACCGATTGAGCAGACCGTTACTTATCTTTAACGATTCTCCCCTTGTGGTAATGACCCCTAGTATAACTTGCTAGGGGTTTTTAGGATAGCAAACGCATGTAGTGTGCTAATGGTAAGCTAAATTGTTGTCGCTATTTCTCCATTAAATTCCTAAAATAAAGAGTTCTTCCAAAAAGTTGTAAAATAAATAAAGGGGTTCTATGATTAGTTTTTTTACTTGTTTAGGGCTTCTTATTTTATCCTATTTTACGTATGCAAAATATGTAGAACATACGTTTGGCCCCACAAACGCACAAACGCCTGCCATTCACTTTGCTAACGGTGTGGATTACGTACCCATGCCGTTATGGCGGATGTTTTTGGTACAACTGCTAAATATTGCCGGATTGGGGCCTGTATTTGGGGCCATTTCGGGTGCGTTGTGGGGACCCAGCGTTTTTTTATGGATTACCTTTGGGACCATTTTTGCAGGTGTCGTACACGACTTTGCTTGCGGCTTTTTATCCCTGCGTAACAAAGGCCAATCCGTTGCCGAAATTACAGGGATTTACTTGGGGCCGCAGATTAAAAAAATCATGCACGTTTTTAGTGTCATCCTTTTGGTGATGGTAGGAACTGTTTTTGCGGTGGGTCCGGCTAACCTATTAGTGTTTTTATTTAAGGGTCACGTGTCTACGGGCAGTTATTTAACAAACACTTATTTTTGGCTGTCCATTATTTTCCTCTACTACTTTATGGCCACCTTCCTACCAATTGATAAAATTATCGGCAAAGTGTACCCTTTCTTTGGCATTTGTTTACTGCTGATGGCCCTGGGCGTGTCAGGTGGCATTTTTATGCAAGGCTACCACATTCCGGAAATTGCCCTTCACAATTTACACCCGGCGCATCTGCCCATTTGGCCGATGATGTTTGTAACGGTGGCTTGCGGGGCTATATCTGGTTTTCACGCCACACAATCCCCGCTCATGGCACGTTGTATCACCAGCGAATACCAATCCCGCCAAGTTTTTGCCGGAGCCATGGTAATGGAAGGGATTATTGCGTTGATTTGGGCCGCCGCCGGATGTGCCGTCTATGAAAAAACAGGCGGACTTATGACCGGGTTGCAACAAATGCTCGCACAGGCCGGGCAAGCCGGGGTTGTGTATGATATTTGTGTAAAAACAATCGGGCCGCTACAGCTAAAGGGCATCTCTTTGGGGCTCTTATTTGTGATGTTTGGCGTGATTGCCTGCCCGATTACTTCGGGCGATACGGCGTTTCGTGCTTCGCGCCTGGTACTGGCCGATTGGTTCAATATTGACCAAAAACCCTTCTTAAAACGTTTACGTTTAAGTTTGCCGCTACTCTTGGCAGGGGTCATCATCAGCCAGCTTCCCTACGACGTCATCTGGCGATATTTCAGCTGGGCCAATCAAACTCTGGCCATGATTGTACTGTGGGCCGCCACGGCTTATTTGTATGGAAAAAAGCAACCCTATATGCTTGCCTTGGTACCGGCTATTTTTATGACCGCGGTAAGCAGTACGTATTTTTTGATTGCCCCCGAGTGTTTGCATTTAAGCAAAGCGCTTGCCTATCCGCTGGGCCTTGTATTTACGGGGAGCATTTCCGGTTATTTTATCGCAAAAATAAGAACCCAATCAAGGAAATAAAGGATTATATGAATATTTTATTTGTAAATGCGTGCTCCAGACAAAACTCCCGCACCAAACGACTGGCCGATTACCTGCTACGCCAATTACACGGCACCGTGCGTGAGCGAAACCTTGCCGCAACTTCGCTTCTGCCGCTTAGCGAAGAGACGATTGCCCAAAGAGGAAATCTTGTTCGCCAGGGTGATTTTAGCCATCCGTTATTAGCCCTAGCTGCCGAGTTTGCCTGCGCCGAGTACATCGTGATTGCTGCCCCTTTTTGGGATTTATCGTTCCCAGCGTTATTAAAACTTTACATAGAGCATATTAACATTGTTGGGGTCACCTTTGCCTACCATACAGACGGCAAACCGTACGGCCTGTGCAAAGCCAAAAAACTCTATTATATAACTACTGCCGGAGGGCCCATTCTAAATGAGGCCTACGGTTATGGGTATATACAGGCACTTGCTAAGAACTTTTACGGTATCCCGGACACCTGCTGTGTAAAAGCAGAAAACTTAGATGTGAACGGCGCCAATGTGGAAGATATTTTACGTCACACCGAGCAAGAGATAGATTCTTCCCTTTTTTAGACGTATATTATTTTAAAGCGAAATCCACAGTTTGCTATAATAACAATAATGAAAGGACTTTTCCTCTCCCTTGATTTGCTGGGCGGCCTAGGAGTATTTCTGCTCGGCATCAAAATGATGAGCGACGGGTTGCAGAAAGCCGCCGGAGACCGTTTGCGACGGATTATTGCCCGTGCTACTACCAACCGTTTTACGGCCACTCTGTCCGGTATTTTAGCCACTTCTATTATTCAATCGTCTTCCGCCACTACCGTTATGGTAGTAGGGTTTGCCAGTGCGGGCCTGCTTAGTTTATCCCAATCGTTAGGTGTTATTTTCGGGGCCAACATTGGTACTACTACGACGGCATGGTTGATTAGTATCCTTGGCTTTAAAGTAAAAATTTCTGCCTTTGCCATGCCTATGATTGGCATTGGGTTCTTTTCTCAATTTATTAAACAATGGCCGTTAGCACGCCGTATCGGAGAGGCCATGGTGGGGTTTGGGTTGCTGTTTTTGGGGTTATCGCTTATCCAAGGGGCGTTGCCCGATATGCAAAACTCCTCCGCTGTGGTGGAGTGGATTGTTAAATTCCGCCCCGATACACTCCTTTCTTTGTTAGGTGTAATCGGCGTAGGAACCGTGCTGACGGTACTCCTCCAATCCTCCAGTGCGGTTATGGCAGTTACGCTTACTTGTGCCGCCAAGGGGCTTATTGACTATCCTACCGCCTGTGCCCTTGTACTAGGCGAAAACATCGGTACCACTATTACCGCCAATATCGCCGCTATCGGGGCCCCACGGATTGCTAAACGGGCAGCTTTGGGGCATATGCTCTTTAATGTATTTGGGGTAATGTGGGCAGTCCTATTTTTCCACCCTTTTTTAAGACTTTTAGATTGTTTTATCCCAGGAGCTACCACGGGCAACAGCCCCGAAGTTTTACTGACCAGTATCCCGTATCACTTGGCGGCGTTTCACACTACATTTAACATCATAAACACCAGTGTGATGCTTGCGTTTATCAAACCGTTTGAAAAACTGATTTTATTCCTCTTACCTGTCCAACGTAGCGAACAAAACCAAACCGAGCTACGCTACTTGAAAGTGGGCGTTACCACTACGCCGGAACTGTTTATGGGGGCGGCACGTAAAGAAATAGATATTATGGCAGGGATGGCTAATTCTATCCTGTCCAAGTTATTGCATGCGCTGAAAGCCGATTCCAATAATGTGTTTGATCGTCTGATACAAGACATCTATGCACAAGAAAAGGCCAGCGATGCATTAGAATACAAAATCACAGAGTTTTTAAAGAATTTGACCCACGAGCAACTTTCCCGCGATATGGTAAACGAAATCATGCGGCTCTTGGACCAAACAACTTATTTAGAAAAAATAGCCGACCATGGAGAACGTATTGCCAAATTGCTAACCAAAGCCCACGATATCAAGGCTTTTAATACACAAGATTACGAGCGATTGGAAACCATTGGAAAACAGGTGCGTAAAATTATTAAACACATGCGTTCCACTATCTTGCCTACCGTACAGTTGGATAAAGCAAAAGTTTTAGCATACGCCCGCGAGCAAGAAGACGTGCTAAATGATATGCGGCATGAACTGCGCGAAGAGAAAACTTCCAACGACTTTACAAAAAATCAAATCTCGCCTGCGGGGCTGACGCTTTACGCAGACATTTTGACCAGTTTTGAGAAAATGGGAGACTACGCCTTAAACGTGGTAGAAGTTAATACAGACCAACCCAAACACTAACGGGGATTCTGCAAGATATGAAAAAATTGTGTCTGCATTTATGGCTCTTAATCTGCTTATTGGCTAGCGCAAACTTAGTCTATTCACGGGATGTACGGTCCGGCGGCCGATTTGAACTGGCGTGATAAAACGTCCAGAAGTTCCGTAGAGATCTTCCCGTCCGGAAATGGCGGAAAATGATATTTCAGTCCAAGAGTACGACGTAATTTATCTTGGATTTCCCATTTGGTGGGGTACGGCTCCGCGTATTGTGAAAACGTTTTTAGAGAAACACGATTTTTCCAATAAAAAGATTGTCCTGTTTGCCACCTCCGGCAGTAGCGGCATGGGTAATACCGCCGAGGACTTAAAGCCCAGCGTAGCCACCATTGCCCAAATTAAATCGGGCAAAGTACTAAACGGCAACCCTTCGGTGGAAGAGTTAAAATATTGGGCCGAGACTAATTAGTAATAAACTCTTGTTGGGTAACCCCTAGTATAACTTGCTAGGGGTTTTTATGCCTTGGCAAACGCATATGGAGTGTTATTTTGGCAGGAAAAGCCCCACAAAACGCGAGGCGTTTTATTTAAGGTGTTTAACTACCCGTGCAGGATTACCAACTGCCACCACATTGGGCGCAATGCTTTTAACTACCACACTCCCTGCGCCAATGACGCTATTATCGCCAATGGTCACACCGGGGAGTATCGTGCAGTTCGCGCCAATCCACACATTTTTCCCAATTTTTACCGGCTCGGGCGTAGCGCCAAGGCGCGTTTGGGGGTTCAAATCGTGATTGAGGGTAACAATGACGGTCCTCGGCCCAATCATGGTGCCGTCCCCAATTTCAATGCCGCCGTTATCTTGGAAATGGCAACCGGAGTTGATAAAAACGTTTTTCCCCAGTTTTATATTTTTGCCAAATTCGGTATAAAAGGGCGGAACCCAAATGCAACTTTTATCTATTTTGCTGGCGGTTAATTTGCAGAAAAGTTCACGCACCTCGTCAAACGTGCGGTACTGGTTATTGATTTCCATGGTTATTTTGCGTGCTTCTTCGCCATAGTCGGCAAATGCCTGTAATAGTTTGGTCCCCATTTCCATGCGGGCCCCTTGTTGCATAAGTTCTCTGATTTTTTCCAGTTCCATAATTTTGTTTTGTGCTATGCTGAATTAACGCTAATATTCTATCTTATTTTTTGAGATTTCTTATGTTGCTAAAGAAAGAACATTGAGCAAGGACAAAAAATACCCGCTCCTTTTCGGAACGGGTTTTTGTTAAGATATGCGCCCAAATTCTGCTCGATACCACGACGAGTCGGTCCTTATTCGATCCCATATTTCTTATACAAAAACTACTGAAAATTTAAGCATTTTTTATATGGTTTGGACAGGGCTCGACGGGGGTTCGATGCCAAAAAGCGCACAAGGCATAATTTAAACTTTCTGCTTGACTTGGAGTTAACTCCAACTGCTACAATATCTTTACAGGAGGAGTTATGACCATTTCGGAAGTAAGCAAACGGTGCAACATTTCGCCCGATACATTACGCTACTATGAAAAGGCGGGATTATTATCGGAGGTAAACCGTACTGCAGGCGGAATAAGAGATTACACGGAGCAGGACTGTGCACAGATAGAGTTTGTCAAATGCATGCGTAGTGCCGGACTTTCCATAGAAGTGTTACAAAAATATTTCGAACTCTTTAAACGGGGCAAAAGCACCCTTAATGCTAGACGGGAGTTGTTAGCTACGCAGCGTAAGGCCCTGCAAGAACGTTTTGTAGAACTTCAGGATACACTTAAACGGTTAGATTATAAAATCTCCGTTTATGACAAGGCAATTGCTTCTAAGAGTAAGGAACTTAAATTTTAGGAGAAAATATGACTAAAAAAGTGTTAATTATATCTGCCTCACCCCGTAAGGGCGGCAATTCTGATTTGTTGTGCGAGCAGTTCTTGCTAGGCGCTAAAGAAGCCGGACACAGCACAGAAAAAGTGTTTTTGCGTGACTATAAAATCAACTATTGTTTAGGTTGCGGTGTGTGCAATAATACGCATACATGCGTGCAAAAAGATGATATGGCTAGTCTGCTAGACAAAATGGTAGATGCGGACGTTATTGTATTAGCTACTCCGGTTTATTTCTACACCATGGACGGCCAACTCAAAACGTTCATTGACCGTTGCGTGCCCCGGTACACGGAAATTTCCGATAAGGATGTTTATTTCATTGTATCCGCTGCCGATACCAACAAAGACAATTTGGCCCCCGCTATAGAAGGACTGCGCGGGTTTACGCGTGATTGTTTGGAGGGAACAAAAGAAAAAGGTATTATTTACGGAACGGGTGCTTGGCAAGTTGGCGAGATAAAAAAACTGCCCGCCTATAAAAAGGCGTATGAGATGGGCAAAAAATGCTAAAAGGAGATAACATAATGAAAAAATTACTTGCAGTATTACTAGGAACCATAACATTGGCAGCTTGCCAAAATGCTCCTAAAGTACAAGAGGCATCTGCCAACAAACCCGTGGTATATTTTACGCGGGACATTAGCCCTGAAGGGTTAGTTAAAATCTACGATAAGATTTCTAAAAACATTGACGGTAAAGTGGCTATTAAATTCCACACCGGAGAGCCGCACGGCCCAAACATTTTGCCGGTACCTATGGTAAAAGCATTGTGGGAACACATCCCCAATAGTACGCTTGTGGAAACGAACGTATTTTATGATTCCCCCCGCCAAACCACTAAAGGCCACCGCGAGACACTTAAAATCAACGGTTGGACGTTTAGCAAAGTGGATATTTTGGATGAAGAAGGAACGGTTATGCTCCCCGTCAAAGGAGGCAAACACTTCAAGGAAATGTCCATGGGTAGCCACGTGTTGAATTACGATTCTCTGGTGGTCCTCACGCACTTTAAAGGCCACACCATGGGCGGTTATGGCGGAAGTTTGAAAAACATTGCGATTGGTATGGCAGATGGAAAAATCGGCAAAAAGATGATCCACCAAAAAGGCGATGAACAATGGGGTTATACAGGGGCTCGTTTCCAAGAGAATATGGTGGAATCTGCCAAAGCCACGGTGGACCATTTCGGCAAGAAGATTGTGTACATTAACGTACTGCGCCGCATGTCGGTAGATTGCGATTGTGCAGGCACTTCTGCCGCCGAACCCAAAGCACACGATATCGGCATTTTGGCCTCTACGGATTTGATGGCTGTGGACCAAGCGTCTCTTGATCAAGTGTATGCTCTACCGGAACATGAAGGGCATGATTTGAAAGAAAGAATAGAATCACGCGAGGGACTCAGACAAATTTCCTATATGAAGGAACTTGGCATGGGAACAGGCGAATATACTTTAGTTGATATGGATAAATAACTATGAAAGCATTACTCATTAACGGAAGTCCACATAAAGAAGGATGTACCTTTACGGCACTGAGTGAAATGGCCAACACTCTTAAAAAAAACGGTATTGAAAGTGAAATTTTTCACGTTGGCACAAAACCGATTGCCAACTGTATTGCTTGTGGAAAATGCCGCGAAACAGGTAAATGTGTGTTTGATACCGATGGCGTCAATGAGATTGGCGCACGATTAGATGAGTTTGACGCCATCGTGCTGGGCTCGCCTGTT
>JAZLAA010000007.1:0-8458 GCA_045612945.1 Elusimicrobiaceae bacterium | reverse complement strand
CCCGCACTAATCAGTGCCAGCGCCGCCACAAACATATAAATGTGCAACGTGCGGTGCAAAATAGAGGAATACGTTTCTTTATCTTCACGAATGTGCATTTGCAAACTGGTTCCCGCATGACGCGCCGTGTAGCCCGCCGCTAGTGCTAAACCGGCTACTGCGGGGGTAATCCAAGCGCTAAAGGTACGTAAGAGAAAAAAGAAATCCGCTTCATGTGGCGGTGCGGCCAGCGCATTACTGATAACCAGCCCCATAGGTTCGGCCAGCGGGGTAAGTACCGCGCCTAGCCCAATGGCGTAACAGGCAAATACCGTAATTTTAACCATGGTATTGTGTTCCAAATGCACCACTTTTAACACTTCCGCTAACACCAGTGCTGCCACCGTTACACTTACTAAAGAGGAGGCCATCCCCAACGCAAAAATAAGTAACGCAAAACTGTATTGAGGTTCCAATGCACGGAAAAACGCAAACAATACTCTAAAAATATAACGGGAATAATTGTTAAAAATAACGCTAACTACCACCACAATAAAAGACACATACACCGGAGCGGATAATGTTTTACGCACCAACGCCGTACTCCAACCCCCACTAATGGTAACGGCGGCGGCACCAATCGCCAGCAAAAAAAGCTCCAAGTGGCTTTCTGCCCAGCGTGAGGCCAGCGGCATAACCAGCAAATGTAAGGCCACTATCCCCAGCAACACATTGATCCACCAAGGGGTTACCACGGCTTCCATAAATTATATTTTAGCAAATATGTCCATTGAGCCGGCATTTAAAATTTTGCTACAATACCAAAGTAAGTTGTCTTACAGAAAAGGAGAAAATAAATGAAAAAATTATTATTTATTGCATGCGCGGTAGTCATGAGTGCTTCTTGGCCGACTCATGCACAAGCCGCTGGTAACTGCGGGTGTGCTGTTACGGACGTAACTTGTATTAACGATTGCACTTTGTCTAAGGTAACCTCTTTTAGACAAAACGTTCAAACCAAAAGGGCTGAAGTTATGGCCAAAGTAAAAGCTACTCAAAAAGCCCAAGCCAAAGAGGAAGAATCGGCTAAAAAAGCAGAAATAAAACAAGCTAAAGAAGATGCCAAAGCTCAGGCAAAACAAGCCAAGGAAGAAGCTAAAGCTCAAGCAAAACAAGCTAAAGCAGATGCCAAAGCTCAAGCGGCTGCTCAAAAAGAAGCGGCTAAAGCCCAAAAAGCCGAAGCAAAAGCATTAGCCGCACAAGCCAAAGCCGAAGCGAAAGCCCAGGCAAAGCAAGCTAAGGCAGATGCCAAAGCCCAAAAAGCCCAAGCCAAAGCTACCGCCCAAGAAGCCAAAAATGCTCTAAAAGCGGAAAAAGAAGCTTGGAAAAATTTAGCGAAATAATTACCCCTGACTTTTTTGCCCCCTCTAGCTTGAAGCCAGAGGGGGTTTTCTTATTACCACTCTATGCCCAATGTCCAGCCTTCTTTTTCCACCAACTCCTTACAAAATGCCAAAGAAGGTGTGGAGGAAGCGTAATTACATGTTTTAGTCCAGGAGCCATCATTCTTTCTAACTAATTCCAAATATAATCCTTTACTACAACTGATATCTCCATATACGTATGCCTCAAATCCCCCTCCTGTATAATCTATACCGTTATAGCTGACTTTTTTTGTTTTAAAACATTTGGATTTGGTAGGGGTCACGTCTAACTGATCAGTAATATCAACCGTTGTTTCCGCATAAGCAGAGGGAAATCCATTCCTCAAGATATATGCTTCTACCGCTTTTTGAAGGTCACTGGCCGAAAGCAATGCTTCGGCCGCCCGCGCCTTGAATACTGCTTTTTGGTATTGCGGCACAGCCACCGCGGCCAAAATCCCCACAATAAGTACTACTACTAACAACTCTATGAGGGTGAACCCTCTTGTTCTGTTTTTCATAAACAGCTCCTTATGTTAATTTTCAATTTATCTGTTTATGAAATATGTAAAAACGGCCGTACTACTTGGATGCTTTGCTCAGAATCCAAAATAAACAGCCGTGGTTTTCTATATAAAACAGAAAACACTCGGTACAAAACCCACAAGGAGCTACCTCGCGAATTTTGTACCTTAAACGACTGCTTTTGGAGAGCAAAGCTCTTGCAAATTTTGCAAGTTCTCCGTTTCTTAAACGGTTCCAAAAACAGATGAAATTGTACTGATAGTATAATAAAAAAAGTATGTTTATTCAAGCAAACTGCTACGGGGTTCTGCCTCAGAGTTTATTGTGAAGACATATTACAAATAACATGTTGACGCATTTTACCGCCACAAAGTTTAATTGTCTTTCTGGATGTACACAATACTGCAAACGCTGAATATTACTCCAAATAGGCGCATGAATCTCATTTTTAATAAAACAAAGAAACAGACCATTCCCCCGTTTGCATGCAAATTTGCACGACTACTTTTTATTTGCTAGAATAAAAATATAGATTTATGGTGGATGTAGCTCAGCTGGTTAGAGCGCCGGTCTGTGGAACCGGAGGTCGCGGGTTCAAATCTCGTCATCCACCCCATATTAAAACCCTAGAACTTTTAAGTTCTAGGGTTTTTTGTTGTAATTAAAAATCCGGATTATACGCCCACTGTAATAACGCCTGACGTTGGCGAGACCTACACTCGGTATGCCCGAGCGGGCAGTTTTTTAAAATTTGGGCTTTGTGACGATAGAAACTGCGCCAACGCGCTATTTGCACGGCGTCAACCTCCGGCAACCGCCGCCCCAAATAATACCGGCAATACCACTGAAACCACCCGCGTACATCCGGGCCGATAATCCAACCCTTTTTACGCCACACGGAAAGAGGCTGGCGGGATTTTACCCCAAACGCATTGAACGAAACATCCGGCCCGGCCGCCGATAACTTGGCTTTTTTAAACCATGATGCAGGGAACTCCCCGGTGCAATCTGTCAAATAATGCCCTTCAAATACACCGCGCGCCAACATTTGGGCGGGGGTTAGTTCGGGTTTAAAATTCGGGGCAAAATTTTCCCCTGGGTTACAGGTCAACACATAGACGTAGCCCGATTGCATTTTATCGTACACGACAATTTGGGTGCCCGCGCGAAAAGCACGTAACATAGCGTCCCTTATTCTTCCTTCATGCTTGGCCAGGCGTGCCACACATACGCCCCCAGCATCATGCCAAAAACAGCAATTAGAATACAAAGCACCAGTAACAACGTCACAAAATAGCGCGTTAGTGCACTACTATGTTGCGAGGGAACCACTGCAATTAGGTACCAATCATTGATAGACAATGGTTGATAGGCAATATACAATTCTCCACGGGCTTCAGAGCCGTAGTTGATGACCCCTTTTTTATGAGCCGCAAAATCTGCACGCACTTGTTGTTCCAAGCGGTGATTCGGGTCATCCGGCATGTTAAAAATATTGTATAACCCGCTTACCGCATTGGGATGGAAAGACTCAATTACCTTGTCCCCGGCCGTGTTAACTAACAACGAATATCCTTCTCCGCCGAACGATTCCATATCCAACATCCGCCCAAAACTGGCGGTGCTGCGTGTAGCCATCAAGATACCCTTTATTTTCCCTCCTTGCTTGACGGGGACAGCTTCCACCAAAATGGGCTGTCCGTCTAAAGGGTCAGCTAAACGAACGGAAATATTAGGTTGCCCGGCCAATGCCCGTTTAAAATGAATCCTCTGCGATACATCTAACTGCTCGCCATTATCTAACCACGCGTGTCCTTGCAAATTCACAAATGCTATATTTTTAAAATAATGCCGCGGACGTTGAGCGCTTAAAAACTCTTCCACTTTTTCCCGGGACGGCTCAAACACCTCCAGCGCAGTTGCCATAGCTTGTAAGGTATCTAAGTCTTCTTCTATTTGCATTTCAATATGGCGGGCATCCTGCGAAGCAAACTCTTGTAAGTAAGTACAGATTTCCCGGGCAATCGTTCTGTCCAATTTGTGCACATATACACAAATCCCGGTGGACAAAACAGCCGTACATACCAGTAAAATAGTAGCAAACTTTCCAAATGAGAACGGATTTTTCATAATACTCTCCTATTTTCTTTTTTTGCGGTTGCGGATACGAGGAAGCGAGGCTCTGTTTTTGAGCCGAAGCAAATTTCTTTTAAAAAACCGCGCCAGGCCCCCTTTGGCCGTTTCGCGGTATTCTTTTTTCATATCTAGGCCGGTTTGCATCATGGTAGCCAGCACGTCATCATAAGAAATGCGGTGCTCACCGTCCGAAATGAGTGCATACGTAGCACAATCTAGCGCGCGGGATGCTGCCAAAGCGTTGCGTTCAATACAGGGGATTTGCACTAGGCCGTCCACGGGGTCACACGTAAGTCCCAGGTGATGTTCCAATCCCATTTCCGCGGCGTAGGCAATCCGGCGGTTATCTCCACCTTCTAATTGGCACGCGGCCGCTGAGGCCATTGCACACGCCACTCCTATTTCGCCCTGGCATCCTACCTCGGCACCGGAAATAGAAGCATTAGTTTTGGCTAAGTTTCCGCAAAGCCCCGCAGTGGCGAGTGCATGGATAATGGTACTATCTTCAAACCCGTAAATTTCTTTAATTTGGCGGCACACCGCAGGCACTACCCCACACGAACCGCACGTAGGTGCAGTAACCACCTGCCCTCCGGAAGCATTTTCTTCGGCGCAAGCTAACGCGTACGCAAACAAATTATTCATCCGGCGCAAAAACTGGGGGGAGTGTTCGGCATTGTGCAAATAACGCCGGGCCTTTCGCTCTAAATTTAACGAGCCCGGTAACACCCCGCGTTTTTCCAAACCGCGGGACATGGTTTGTTGCATGGTGTTCCACACCATAGTTAAATATTCCCAAATCTGTGGGCCTTCACATTCTTCTACATATTCCCACAACAGCATACGCTGGCGGGCGGTATAATCCAAAATCTCAGCCATAGAAGTATGTGGATAAACTTGTGCATAAGAAGGGCCGGATTGGTGTTCAGCCCGGATTTCACCCCCGCCAATGCTGTAAACTGTTTGTTCCCCTATAACGTGCCCGGCCTTATCTAAAGCTTGAAAATGCATTGCGTTAGGATGTTTGGGTAAAAACACGGAAGGCCGCCACTCCAATTCCACTGCGTGGGGCTCCAGGCCGGATTTAATAGCAAAATCCGTTAAGTGCCCTTTCCCCGTGGCTGCCAGTGAACCATACAAGGTAACTTTGAACGAAGCCGCTTGCGGATAAGTCTTGGCAAACTCTTCTGCCGCTTTACGCGGCCCCATGGTATGACTACTGGAAGGCCCCATGCCGATTTTGTATAAATGGACCAAAGACTCCATGCTTTTTCCCCCTACTAAAAATGGTATCATAATTTGACATGAATATCTTGTCTTCTTTTATAGCCGCGTTGGGGCTTTCCATGGATAACTTGGCCGTTGCTCTGGCGGCTGGTAGTGTGCGTTGCCAAGCCCCACGGTGGATTTTACTGCAGCTTAGTACCTTATTTGCGCTGGCACACTTTGCCATGTTTTCTCTGGGTTATGCCGGAGGTAGAGGCGTGCAACACCTGCGCGCGGTAGGCCCGTGGCTGGGGTGTGTTATTTTAGTGATATTGGGCGTGCACATGGTGGTAGTTTCCCGCACGGATGATTCAGTTAATGTAACTCCTATTTTGTTTTCTTCGCGTCGGGTACAAATTACACTGGCAGTCGGTACCAGTTTAGATGCCCTATTTGCCGGGGCCGGGTTGGCTATTTCTTCCTGGCCCTTTTGGAGTACCGTTTTAGCCATTACCGGGTGCGTATTTGCCACCAGTTGGGGCGGGTTTTATATGGGCAACCGTTTAGGCCGTATGTTTGGGCGCAATATGGAAACCGCCGGAGGGCTGGTGCTTATTTTATTAGGTGCCAAGCTATTGCTTGGCGGGGCCGGCATTTGATAGAATGAGCGTATCTTAAATTGAGGTGCTAATATGGGCATAATAAGCGTACTGATTATCTTGGTGTGTATTTGTGTGGACAATATGGTTAGCTCCAATATGTCTGCCTTAAAACTCAACAAAGAGAACAAAAGTATTTTTTCCGTTAAATTAGCGTTGGTTTTTGCCGGCTTTAATGTATTGTGGCTGGCTGTAGGATATATTATTAGTGCGATATTTTTTAACCATTGGGTCTATTTTGCACACAACTGGGTTGCGTTTGCCTTCTTGTTGCTGTTAGGGATTAAACTGATGTTGGAGTCTATTGAAAAATCCCCAAGCTTTGGTGATGCAGATGTAAAAAGTATGGCTAAACTACTTAAAATTTCCGCGTGGATTGGGCTTAACGCCTTGTTGGCCGGATATGCCATGCATACCATGGGACGGCACTTCTTCCCGGATGCGCTGTGGTTGTTAATTATTACCTTTGTGCTTACTTTGTTGGGGGCACACCTGGGTGGGAAGGACAGCAAAACCCTGCTTAGCAAACGCCTGGAGTTGGCGGCCGGCATTGTGCTGATTATCCTGGGCATCCGTATGATTATTATCTAACTGGTTTGGTCTACCTAAAAATTTCAAACACGCGGTTTGTAAAACGCGTGTTTTTTATTAAGTTAGTTAATTTAATATCCTTTTACGCCGGAAAGGGATTCGTCGTTGTCAATCCAATCTTGCACGTTAATTTCGCGAAACTCGGTAGCGGTATCTCGCACGATTACTTTTTTAATCCCGGCGTTAATAATTAAGCGTTTGCACATAGAGCACGAGTTGGAATTTTGGATATACTCGTTGGTGCTGGCTTCCCGGCCGGATAGATAGAGTGTGGCGTCCAGCATTTTGTCGCGCGAGGCACTGATAATGGCGTTGGCCTCAGCATGTACACTGCGGCACAGCTCGTAGCGTTCGCCCCGGGGGATGTTTAATTGTTGGCGGATGCAGACACCCAAGTCGCAACAGTTTTTGCGCCCGCGCGGCGCCCCGGCATACCCGGTGGAAATGACTTCATCATTTTTTACAATCACCGCCCCGTAGCGGCGGCGCAAGCAGGTTCCCCGTTGAGAAACAATATCGGCTAAATCCAAATAATAGTTTATTTTATCGCGTCTGGCCATAGGGAGCCTCCTGGAATGTTTTTGGTATTATAGCATATAAGTAACCCTTTTTTGGGCTGTCCGGGGGAAAGCAAAAGCCCTATAATGTGCTTATGCGTATACCTTGGATTTTAGTACTGTGCAGTTTTACTTTTACGGCTGCGGCCGAGCAGGTACGCTCGGTAACGGCTCAAACTACGCGGATGTCTGCTCATACGCTTAAAGCACGTTTTAACCTCAAGCCCGGTGACACGTTTACCGAAGAAGCCTATCACAAAGCGCAGGAAGATTTGCATAAACTGCGTGTGTTTAAAACCCTGGAATTTATAGAAGAAAAACGCAAAGAAGGCGTGGATATTCACATCAAAGCGGATGACCGCACCTATGTTTTTCCTATGGCGTTTGCTGTGGGTGGCAAAAAACGGGCCATAGGCGGCTCTTTGGCCAGCGGCAATTTGTTCAAGCAAGGAGAAAGTGCTTTTTTATTTGCAGGTGGCAGTAAAGATGGGTTTGCCACACATGGGGGGCTCTCTATAGGGGATGATTTCTTTTTGGTAAGTTACAGGCATCTTAATTTTGAACAATGGTTTTATGAAAACGGCTGGATGAGCGCGCCGGATGTTTTTTCCACTACGGACGACAGTAAACACCACCACTCATCTCGTGTTGGCAATATACACGGCAAACAGGATGATTTGCTGTTTACCTACCGGCGGCGATTGGGGCGGCTATGGAGTGTGTCGGTTACGCCCCAGTATGAATACTACGATTACCGTGGTCACGCGTTAGATACGGGGAACCACTCTCACCTTACTTTGGGGGTGCGTTATATGGATGATATTTTGCCCGGCATGAATATGGGGGCTTTGTCGGGCATTGGGCTGTCGGACAAGGCACACGCACTGCGCAATTTACCTCGTATGCGCACCGGCAAACTGGCCGAGCTTTCTTATACGGTAGGTGGTAGTTGGACGGGGAGCGATTATCACATTCAAAAACTGGCTGCCGAGGCCGGATATATGTGGGAATTTAAAGACCGTAATTTGTTAGCGGTTTACGCTAAGGCGGCCCGTGCGTTTGAAGCCCCGTTTAGCAATATGGTAGAGTCATCAGATTTGCTCTATGGTATCGGCATTTACGACCGTGAACAACGCGGCAAGGGAGGCCTGTCTGTGGGAAGCAGTTTTACTTATTTTTTACTGCGCAATCACACCGGACTATTAAGTTTGATGCCTTTTTATGAAGTGGCTTATATTACTTCAGGCGGGCATTCTTACCAACCGCATAGCGGCGTAGGTGCTACGCTAACGTACCGGTTATGGCGTTTTCCGCTGCCGTTTAGGCTTAATTTTACCCAAAACATTAATGACGGTTCTCACCACGTAGGTTTTAAAATCGG
>JAZLAA010000006.1:0-14501 GCA_045612945.1 Elusimicrobiaceae bacterium | reverse complement strand
ATCCGTACCCACTACGCCCCCTTCCATGGTAGAAATATGGTGCGAGAAAAAAGTAGAATACGTGCCAATTAACCCCACCGAACCCAGTGGTGTGCCCTTATATTCCCCGCCTAATGACTCGCAATTATCTTCCAGCAGGTAAATGTTGCGCTGGCCGATGAGGCGTTTAATTTCGTCGTATTCATTGGGGTTGCCCAACAAATTAACGGCAAAAATCATTTTGGTTTGATCGGTAATAGCGGCGGCTAGTTGGTTGAGATCAAAATTTAAAGTTTCTGCATCAATATCCACAAATTTGAGTTTCAACCCATACTGATACAGCGGATAATACGTGGTTGCCCAAGATACGGCCGGTACAATTACCTCGTCGCCGGCTTTAAGGGGATTTTCCTTTTTGTAAAACAGGGCCGCCACCGCCAGCAAATTGGCCGATGATCCCGAATTAACCATCACACAGTATTTATGCCGGGTATATTTGGCAAAATCTTCCTCAAATTGAAAAACATTTTTACCAAACGTATAAAACCCGCTGTCAATTACACGTTGCAAGGCGGCTATTTCTTTGTCATCCCAAGATGAGCTGGCTAATTCGTATTTCATATGATTCCTCTAAGGATTAAAATTTTTCCATCAACTGTTCTACATTGTCGGAATGGACACAAAAGCACTGACCGTTTTCTACGCTTGGGAAATGAGTAATTAATTTTACAATAAAAGCAGCTAGTTGATCCTGCTTAAGCAGCGTGTCAGCAAAAGGATCTCCATTGGGGAATAATTTCTGCCGCATTTTGCCTGCCAATCTTCCTACATTAATACAACAGGTTCTTACTCCCTCCATAGCCCAACATCGCGTAGCCATAATTAATCCAGCTTTAGCAGCACGGTACGAATTATAAGTAGCACCAGGTGCTGTTCCAGACATAGACCCGATATTTATTATTATGGCATTTTTATTATTTTTTAGTACAGCATTTGCGCAATTAAATGCACCAAACAAATTGGTATCAAGAATCTTTTTCTCTGTATGGATATCACTAGACAGGATCTGGGTGTCTATATTAATACCTGCATTATTGACCAGAATGTCAACAGATTTTATTTTTTGTACATAATCGGACACTGCTTCAATATTGGTTACATCCATTTCCGCATGCGAGGGCGCAAAAATCTGATAAGACCCGGTTGCCTTTAAGTGTTTTATTAACGAAGTTGCAATATCGCCCTGTCCGCCTGTAATTAAAATTGTGTTCATAGTCTAACCTTCCTTTATTTATCAAAATTGAGCCCGAATTGCTCTTTAATGTAGTATTGGTTCCCAACATAGTGCGAAAAACGATCCGGAATTGCGTAACGTTTGAAGGTAACGGCTTTTCCGCTTTCGGCTATCACTTCGGCCACGGCAGAGCCCAGTCCGCCGATTATAGTGTGTTCTTCAAATGTATTAATTTCCACGCCCTTGTTGATTAAAGATGCAATTAACTCTTGGTCAATGGGTTTAATGGTATGCATACTAATTACATACGGTTTGCGGCCTTGGGCCTTTAATTTTTTTGCATACGCCACCACATCCGGCATCATGTTACTTGTTCCGATTAGGGCAATATCTTGGCCTTCTTCTAACACGGAGGCTTTGCCAATGCTAATGGTGCCGTGGTTAAAAATACCTTTATTATGCCGGCCAATACGCATATACATTGGTGTTTTAATTTGCGTACTTAGTTTTACAATTTCTTCCATCTCACGGTTATCCCCGGCTGCGCAAACAATCATATTAGGCAAACAACGCATGACCGATAAATCTTCTACTCCTTGGTGGGTATACCCCGCTGAACCGTATTCAAAGCCGGCTCCTACCCCTACCAGTTTGACATTAGTATTCATGTACGCTACATCTACACGAATTTGCTCAAAACAACGCATGGTAACAAAGGGAATAATACTGTACACATACGGTTTTTTACCAGAAAGAGCCAACCCGGCCGCCACGGATACCGCGTTTTGTTCGGCAATACCTACATTGAAGAAGCGGTCCGGAAATTCTTTTTCAAAACAGTCTAAAATACTATATCCCATATCGGGGGTAACCAAACAAATTGCTTTATCTTCACGAGCCAATTGAGTTAACGTTTGCGCAAAAATCATTCTCATAATTATTAGGCCTCCAATTCCGCCAAGGCTTGAGCATACAGCTCATCATTTAACCGAGTATAGTGCGATTGCACGGTTCCTTCCATAAACTTGACTCCTTTCCCTTTAATGGTGTGAGCTACAAGGGCTTTGGGTTTGTGGGGAATTATTTTTAGTGTTTTTTCCAATTCTGCAATATCATGCCCGTCCACATCATAGGCCTCAAACCCAAACGCTTTAAAACGCTGTGACAGATTGCGTTGGTCAATAATTTGATTACTAAAACCAGAGGCTTGAATCTCGTTAAAATCAACAATCACGGTAAAATTATCCAGATTCTGGGTGGCAGCCAGCTCCACGGCCTCCCATACGGACCCTTCTTGAGCCTCCCCATCTCCAATGATGGTATAAACATGGCCGGGCAAATGATCCATTTTTTTTGCCAGGGCCATTCCAACCGCAATGCCTATGCCATGGCCCAACGCACCAGCCGATGCTTCCAAACCGTCCGCGGCGTTCATATCAATATGGCACGGTAAAATCCCACCGTTGATGGAGTATTTGTTGATGGCTTCATCCGAAATAATCCCTTTTTTATGCAAAATGGCATACAGCGCCGCGCTGCCATGCCCTTTACTCAGAACAATTTTATCCCGCTCGGGGGAATGATAATTTTCTTTATCATAATGGGCCACCTTAAAATAAAGTGTGTAAAGAATTTCTACTAAACTCAAGGCAGAACCCAAATGGGCCGCCTTGGAACGATAGCCCATCTCTAAAATTTCTTTGCGAATCTCTTTGGGTGTTGTCATTATTTTTCCCCTGTATGCATTAAATAATATTTGTAAAAATCGGTAATTCCGTCTTTTAGCGAGCGGGTTACCGTAAGCCCCAGCGCTTGCATTTTGGTGCTGTCTAGCAGTTTGCGGTACACGCCGCTGGGTTTAGAAGGGTCAAAGGCAATTTGCCCATTAAACCCGGTAATCTGCGCCACCAGTTCCAGTAAATCTTTCATTTGGATATCTTCACCCGCGCCCACATTTAAAAATTCACCGATTTCGTTGGCCTGGTGGTTGTTCATCAGTGTGAGGCAAATTTCGGCCAAATCGTCGGAATTCATCAGCTCGCGATATACTTTGCCGTCGCCCCAAGCGGTCACTTTATCGCGGTAGGCTCCCACGGCGTTGCAAGCGGTTTCCAGCGAGGCCTCATTGTTAAAATCAATGTCTGCGTCTAATCCCCAGCCCAGGGTATCTTTTTTTAAATTCTGCCGGATGGCGGCAAAATCGTTGTTTTGCAACAACTTAGCCAGGTGAAAACGGCGTAAAATCATGGGTAAAAAATGGGCTGTTTGCATACTAAAATTATCGCCCGGGCCATACTGGTTGGGGGGCATCACTGTCATAAAATTGGTGCCGTATTGTTTGTTGTAATAGTGGCACAGTTTGAGCACAGCAATTTTGGCAATAGAATAGGCCTCAGAGGTTTTTTCCAAACCACCTTCTAGGAGGTATTCTTCTTTCATTGGCTGAGGAACCTCTTTGGGATAAATGCACGAGGAGGCCAGATTCAATAATTTTTTTACCCGGTGTTGATAAGCGGCATGAATGAGGTTGGTGCCGATTTGCAAATTGGTATAAATAAATTCAGCAGGATAGGTATTGTTGGCCACAATCCCGCCCACCCGGGCCGCCGCCAGGAACACATAGTCCGGCTTTTTCTGGGCAAAAAAAGCATTTACGGCGGATTGGTTGGTTAAATCCAGCTCCTCATGTGTTTTGAGTAGCAAGTTGGTGTATCCTTTGGCCTGCAGCTTCCTGACCAAGGCCGAACCGACCAGCCCCCTATGCCCCGCAACGTATATTTTGGCGTTTTTTTCCATCATTTAGTTTCCCAGATTTCTTTTTTTAAATTTTGATATTTTTCTTTGTATTTTTGACGCAGTTTGCCCCATAAAATTTTGGACAATAGTTCATAGCGCCATTTCTTAAAACAATATTTTTGTGACTTATAATCATTTAAAAACATCCGCAAATCATTGGTAGGAATAGCTGCTGTTACGGTTGGGAAAGAAAAATCCTCTTTAATTCCATGTTGAGCGCGATAATCGTCTTTAATTGCGCGCATACGGGTTTTGTTACGGGAAATATCGCGCGGGTCTTTATTAAAAGCACGTCCTTTTTCAATAATATCGAAAATCCATTGTTTAAAGCGTTCTCTACCATCAAAACGAAAATCCGGCTGCATGGGTTGCTCACGCAACATGGCTAAATAAGCTTCGTCGTTTTTATCCAGTTCTATCACTTTTTCTACCAACTTGTCTAAGTGATGGTTAAAATCAGCACTATTAATAAAAGACTTTGGGTTAAAATCTTTCGTTATGCCGCAATCCCCGTAGTAAATAGGAAGCGAAAATGCGCGCATGGCATCGGGCATTTTTTCGGTTACCCAACCGTCGGTCGCGTCGTTTTCAAACGCAATGGTAAATTTATACTGCGCTTGGAACCGGCGTTTGCTTTCCCGCCAATCATTGAAATACACGTCTTCAATTACGTTGCGGTCCATATTGTTTAACACGCGTCCCGGGCAATCCACGCGCTTATATTCCATTAGTTTTTGGCAGAATTTTTGGCGCAATAAAGCCCCTTCGCCGTAATATGGATTAGAATAGATAAAATTGCAAAATTTGCGATTCAACAATTGCTCCGATACGCAGGAACGGTCCTGTATAGAAGCGTCTAATTCTTCCAGGTCCGCGCAACGGCGAAAATACCGCTCTGCATAGTTTAAACGGGCAAAACCTGCAGCATAATCACATTCGTTAAAATTAGCAGTCTCGTCCTCGGTAGGAACAAATATTTTAACCGTTTGTGTGCGGCTGTAGCGCTTATAATCATCCCCAAAAATATCATAGAACAAAAAATCAGGATGGATGGGGTCTACCACTACCGTATAGCGTTGGCACAGCCATTTGTAAATATCGGTGTCCTGTGTATTTTTAAGTGTATCAGAAAAATAGATTGAAATCGTTTTTTTCATAGCTTTACTTCTCTCTAACATTTATTTTTTTAAAAACAACTTCTTAACTTTCTCAAAAGACTGTATCCCCAGGTGCACATGATCCTCTATGGATAAATAGGTGTCTTTTGTAGTCATGTCTTTGTTAATCAAATCGTAAAAAAGGGTTTTATATCCCAGCTGGTTCTTTTTACATAACAGCTCTAACTTTTGGTTAAATAGTTTGGTGATTTTATTTCTTTCAATTTCGGTTCCGCATCGCGGGAAGGTGGGGTCTAAGGCAATATGATCGCTTTGCGAAGGGATAGGCCCATACGCTATTACTTCGTAACCCTGTTTTTTGAGCATTAACAAAAATGTTTCGTAATTTTTCATTACGTCATCTATTATTTGCTCCACCGGTCTATGTTGTTTTTCGCTTTGTTTTTGTATATGCACGCGGCAATCAATTTCACCAAACGAACAAATCACTTTGCATCCTTTGGGCAAGAAGCCATTTTCAATTAAGAATTTGGTTTTCGTTAACGAAGGAATAGTGGCGTGCGGGTTATTGGTATTGTACGCTGTCACAGCAAACATATGATAACAAACAAAGTGCTTGGATTTATTAAACCACATTCGTTTATTGGGCTCGGCTTCGCTTCCGGCAATTAGGACTTTGGTCGCCATGCTGTTTTTGTGGAATATTTCCGTGTGGGAGTCCCCAATCACAAAAAAAACAGACTGGGCGTGGCTTTGGGCATATTTTTTGATATCGTCCGGGGATAACGGCGGCTCCTGCATGGAGCACAATTCGTTATATTTACGTTGATAGTGTGCCCGCAAGTTACCCCAGCAAACATGTCCCAAAACAAAGTAACGGATTTTAGTGATTCTTTTCATATTTTTTATCTTTTATCTTCGCAATGCGTTACTTGACGGAATCCGCATGCTCTTCTTTTTTCATCATTTTATTAAGGATCACATTTATACACTTTTCCCACGAAAACTGCTGGGCGCGGGCCAGCCCTTTTTGGCGGCAAGCCTGACGGAAAGCCCCGTCTGTGTGCATTTTGGTAAAAGCGTTGATTAAATCTTGCTCTTGGGTGGGGTCAATCAAAATACCGCAATCCCCAATTACTTCCGGCATAGAAGAGGTGTTGGAGCAAATCACCGGGCAGCCACAGCTCATGGCTTCCAAAATAGGCATGCCAAACCCTTCATAGAGCGACGGATACACAAATGCGTCCGCCGCGCTGTAGAGCAACTGCAAATCTTCGTCATCCACATAGCCGATAAACTTTACATACGGCGATTTTTTATATTTATCCAATCGCTTATCCTGAAAACTGCCCCCCAAAACCATTATTTGGTCTTGCACGTGGTTTTGTTCACAAAAACGGATAAACGCATCAATGGCAAAGGGGATATTTTTGCGTTGCTCCATGGTACAAAGAGAAAATATGTAGGACTTATCCGCTGGGATATGGTACTTTTCTTTTACACATTTAAGGCGGGTGGGGTCCGTTTCGGACCGATACGGCTGGTTGGTGGAAATATAAGCGGTGGTTATGTGCTCGGACGGTATGTGCGGGCATAATTTCAAGAAGTCCTGCCGCGCGGACTGCGAGTCCGTAAAATATAAATCCTGTGTGTTGAGTGAGTCTTTTAATTCAAACCACCAAGGGCACCCGTTTGGGAAAAAGTGCGGAAATAGCGCGGGCATGGCGTCATAAAGCATAATGGCTTTGGTGATATGGGGGTGGGCCTGCAGCGGCTTGGGAATTTCATACATTGGCGAGAAAAAATACGAAACATCCTTTAAATTTTTATTCCAATTAGCAAAACAAGCCTCTATCATGCTCCCCATCCGAAACACAATACTTAACAAATGAAACAAATTTTTACGTAGCGCTTGCTTATTGTTTTTGGCCCGTTCTTTGGCTCCGCGCAATTTACTGCAGGTAATGGTGCAAAAACGCATCTCCGGCTGGTTCACAAACGTAAATTTGCGTTTGGGGAATTGTTGCTTTAAAAATGATGCCAACTCTATGTAGCGGAAAGAATGGCAATACACCCCCCCCCAGAGGTGGTCCCACTTTATAACCTCCTTAAATAAATTCCACCAACCCCAAAAGATGCCACTACGGCCGCCGGATTTGGTATTTCCGTTGGCCAAAATAGTGGCATCAAATACTAAAATGGGCTTTGAGGGCATTACAATTTCCCTTCTTTGGCGCGTTTGAGGTCTGTTTCCATCATCATTTTGCACAGCCCTTTATAATCTACTTTGCGCTTCCAGCCCAGCACGCGTTCGGCTTTGGTTGGGTCGCCCAGCAGCAGTTCCACTTCGGCAGGGCGGTAGAATTTGGGGTTAACCTGCACCACTGTTTTGCCGGTTTTGCGGTCAATGCCTTTTTCTTGGTCCTCTTTACCTTGCCACTCAATATCAAAACCGCACACTTTACCGGCTTCTTCTACAAATTCGCGTATCATGTGGGTTTCGCCAGTGGCCACTACATAATAGTCAGACTTGGGTTGCTGCAGCATCAGCCACATGGCTTCTACATAGTCGCCGGCAAAGCCCCAATCGCGCTTGGAGTTAAGGTTGCCCAGCTCCAGCGGTTTATCGGTTTGCCCGGTTACCATTTGGGCAAAGTGGGAAGTAATTTTGCGGGTAACAAATTCTTTGCCGCGCATGGGGCTTTCGTGGTTAAACAAAATCCCGCTAGACACGTGCAACCCAAAACTTTCGCGGTAGTTGGTTACCATCCAGTGGGCCATCAGTTTGGCTACACCGTAGGGAGAGCGCGGATAAAACGGGGTGGTTTCACTTTGAGGAATGGCTTGCACTTTGCCAAACATTTCCGAAGTGGAGGCCTGGTAAAAGCGCGTCTTGGGCGAAAATTCCCGTATGGCCTCTAACAAATACAATACGCCCATACCGTCGGCCTGGGCGGTATAAATGGGTTCCTCCCACGAAGCGGCCACAAAACTTTGGGCGGCCAAGTTATACAGTTCGTCCGGTTGGTATTGTTTGAGTAAACGGCAAATGTTGGAAAATTCCAACAAGTCAAAATCGCGCAGTTCAATTTTATCTAAAATACCGTGTTCTTTAAGTTTACCAAACGTATCGGTTGCCGCTCGGCGGTAAAGCCCTACCACGCGGTAGCCCTTCCCCAATAAAAATTTAGCTAAATAGCCGCCGTCTTGTCCGGTAATGCCGGTAATTAGTGCTGTTTTCATTTTTGGTTCCACTCCTTTAATATCCAACTTGAAGAATTTGCTTTGTTTTCTCCGCCTACACCAAATTCCAACAGTACGTTGCACTGCTTGGCGGTTTGGTGTTCGGGGATATTGTCTTTGGTGCGGTCGCCCCCGTTGGCAAACACCAATTTGGCCTGGGGATACTTGGCACGTGCTTTACGGATTCCGTCGCAAGCGGAATTGTCCGAATCATCAAACGCAATTACGTCTATGACATGTTTTAACATATCGCAAATGGCGTAACGTGTTTTGAAATTCATGAAATTTTTCCCTTTTTTGCGGATGAGCCACTCGTCGGAATTTAAAAGCAAAATGACGCCGTCGCTCTTTTGGGCTGCGGCCTTAATCATGGCAATGTGGCCTTCGTGAATGGGGTCAAACCCGCCGGAAACAATATAATAGGTAGGCATTATTTCTCCTTATCAATCGCTTGGTAATTTTTATCATAATGGATGATATCTTTTTCATCCAATAAGTCACCGGTTTGCAATTCTATGACCGACAGTTGCGTATCCGCCACATTGGCCAAACAATGGTGCTGCCCGGCCGCTATAAAAACGGTATCTTGAGGATAACATAATTTTTTTTGTTTGCCAATAGTCACCTCGGCCGTTCCTGCCACTACTACCCAATGTTCACTGCGATGCTGATGGGTTTGCAAACGCAACGAACAGCCGGGTTTGACGGTTAGCTTTTTAATCACATAGGCCTCTTCGCGGTAGAGCACTTCCCATTCGCCCCACGGGCGGACGTCTTTTTCGTGCGGTTTATAGTGGTTGACCATCCGGTTCCTCCAAAAAATCCAGTACCTCTTGCGGGTCATTTACTTGCACTACGCGGGTATGGGGCAACTCCCGCAAGGCGCAAGCTAATTCATAATCGTTTCCGCCGGGGAAGGTTTTATCGCCAAAGAAGATAATTTCTTCGTTGGGATAAATATGGCGTATATGCTGGGCAATTTGCCCTTTGCCTTTCCCTTTGGGGGTAATATCCATGGAAATAGAACCGCCTACGGCAATATCGTACTGCGGGAACAGGCGGGTCAACTCCTCTTTAATATGCAAGCGTTCGTGGGAGGTTTTATCCCATGCGGCATATTTTTCGCGCTCGGCATAGGGGCAATCCCGCCCCAACACCGAAAAATTTACCATTCCAATACGCTGTTCAATATAGTTGGGAAACAGCGGGCCGGGATAGGCGGTGTGTTGCCGGTAAAATTCCAATTTTTCCAATAAATCGGGCGTTGCGTGAAAAGTGTTTTGATACAGTGTTTTACCCTGGGCTTTTAACAGGTTGCCCATGGCACAGTAGATGCCCGTAAATCCGTCTATGATGTGCCCGGGTAGTTGCTCCTGCACTTTGGCATAGTCCGACCCGGTGGCAATAAAATTGAGGTGCTTGGCTTGCCAAGCGTGAAAGCGTGCCGCAAAGTCGGGTTGCATGGGCAACCGCGGGGGGGTAAGGGTACCATCCATATCAAACACGTATATGGTCATACAAAGTTCTCTTTAAGAGTCATTATATCAAATGAAAATTACAAAAGACAACCGTTTTGTGGGAAGGAAAACACGGAACCCCAACATAAGGGAGGCGGGAGGAAAAGGGTTGGTATTTTGGCTAATTTTTACTATACTATACATACAATTTGATCTGTTTTTGGAACCGCTCTATGCGGGCCGCTACTTCGGTAGCACTTTCAGTACCAAAAACAGCTGTTTGAAAGCACTAGGTGGCAGGAAGTCATGAGCCTGCTGTCTAGTGCTGAGTGTTTGCCGTCTTTGACGGCAGACCACGGCTGTTTTGCTTGAGGGTACTGAAAGTCTCAAGTAAAATGGCCGTATTTTTGGGGGTTCTTCCGACAGACAAATTGAAATCAATTAAGGAGAATCCTTATGAACAAAAAGCAAACAAAAGTAGTAAACGGGTTCACGCTTATTGAACTCTTGGTAGTAGTGTTAATTGTAGGTATTTTGGCCGCAGTGGCGGTGCCGCAATACCAAAAAGCGGTTATGAAAGCCCGCTTGACTAATTGGGTTCCCTTCGCCAATAATGCCGAGAAAGCACTCAGTCTGTATGTACTAAAACATGGCTGGCCAAGTGAAGCAGCTCAAGCTACTGGAAGCAACGCAGATATTTCATTAGATATAGATCTCTGTGCAACAGAAACATGCCAAGATGATTATTTTAAATATCAGGCCGCCTTTGATGGTTCATCTCGCGGTGCTTACTATAATTGGACGATTTCATTATCTGCAGATGAAGGCGTTTATGCAGGGTGCGATACTTTTGTAGATGGGACTGTAGAGTGTTTCTGTTCCTCCCATAACACAAATACGGGAAACATAATCTGTCAAATAGTGCCAACCTTGTTCCCTCATCGTAACTGGGGAATGTTATAGCGATATATCAAAAAACCCGCCCTTTAAGGGGCGGGTTTAGCATATTTATTTGGTGTAGCTGTTACGGGCGGATTTTATCCATCATTCTGGGAAAGGGTATCGTCTCGCGTACATGTTGCAACCCACACACCCAGCGCACCATGCGTTCAATACCCATTCCGAATCCGGCGTGCGGTACACTGCCGTAGCGGCGCAAGTCTAAATACCAATCGTAATTTTGCGGGTCTAGCCCTTGCTCTTTAATGCGTTGAACCAAGGTATCGTAATCGGCTTCCCTTTCGCTACCGCCGATAATCTCGCCGGCGCCTTCGGGGCCAATAACGTCCACCGCCAGTACCACTTTGGGGTTTTTCGGGTCGCGCTTCATATAAAACGCTTTAATGGCGGCGGGATAGCGGTGAATCATAATGGGCGTATCGTAATCTTCGCCCAAGAGGGTTTCTTCGTCGCCGCCGATATCGCCGCCCCAGGGGGTATTGTTGCCTTTTTTGTGCAAAATTTCAATGGCGTCTGTGTAGTCAATACGCGGAAATTTCTTTTCCACAGTGGCTTGTAATTTAGAGGTGTCGCGCTCCAAAATTTTTAGGTCGGCTGCGCGGTTTTTAAGCACTTGGCCGATAATATACTTAATAAAATCTTCAGCCAAGTCCATATTATCGTCCAAATCGTTATAAGCTACTTCGGGCTCTACCATCCAAAATTCCGTTAAGTGACGGCGTGTTTTAGACTTCTCCGCCCGGAACGTCGGTCCGAAGCAAAATGTACGCCCCAGAGCCATGGCCGAGGCCTCGCCGTAGAGTTGGCCGCTTTGGGATAAGAAGGCCTTTTCGCCAAAGTAATCGGTTTCAAACAGTGTGCTGGTACCTTCGCACGCGGCGGGGGTTAAAATGGGCGAGTCGGACAAAATAAACCCGTGCTGGTGGAAGTATTCGCGAATGGCATAGATAATTTCGTCGCGCACTCTTAAAATAGCCATTTGCCGGGCCGAGCGTAACCACAAGTGGCGGTTGTGCATCAAAAATTCCGGGCCGTGTTCTTTGGGGGTAATGGGGTAGTCTTTGGCCATTTGTACGACTTCCAAATTTGTTACACCCAGCTCAAACCCCAGGGGGGAGCGTTTATCTTCGCGCACGGTACCGGTTACAATAATGGACGACTCTTGCGTTACTTTATCACCCAGGTCAAACTGTTCGGGGGAAACTTCTCCCTTAAACATCACGCACTGGATGATACCGCTACCGTCGCGCAGTTGTAAAAAATGGAGTTTGCCGCTGGAGCGTTTATTATACAGCCAGCCTTTTAAGGTAATTTCTTGGCCTAAGTATTGGCCCACTTCGCTAACGCGGATTTTGCTAGACATAGTTTTTGCCTCTTAATTTCTTATTGGTAAAAAAGCCCCAACAGGGGCTTTCTAAATTGTGGACGTGATCGGGATCGAACCGACGACCTCCTCGTTGCGAACGAGGCGCTCTCCCAGCTGAGCTACACGCCCGGTAAAACGGTTTTCACTACCTACTTATTGTAGCATATCTGCGTGAAAAATTAAATGATTATTTTATAAGCGGATGAACGATAACTCGGCATGGCAACGCTGGCATTAACCTAGCAAGCTAAAGCCCCCTTATTTCCCGGTAGAGCCAAACCCGCCTTCACCGCGGGTAGTGCCGGAAAGTTCCGATACTTCTTCAAACGACGGGTACAGCGTGGGCAGTACCACTAGCTGTGCTACTTTTTGCCCGGCTTCAAATACAAATTCCGTATCGTTTAAATTATACATACACACTAATAATTCTCCGCGGTAGGGGGCATCCACCAGCCCGGCCATGGCTTTAATGCCTTTGCTTTCTACCGAGCTTTTCCCCCAAATAATGCCCGAGGTGTTTTCCGGCAATTCCACGGCAATCCCGGTACGTACTTTTACAATAGTGTGGGGGGGAAGTACCGTGCGTTCCAGGGCAAATAAGTCGGCACCGGAGTCCGTGGTGTGGGCCCGGCAAGGCAGTTTAGCGCGAGGGTCTAGTTTTTTTACGTGCATAGTTGGCTCACAGTAGTTTTTCAATTTGGGTTAATGCGTGGCGTGCGTAAGGTTGCTCGGTTTGCGTGCCTTGTTGGGAAAGTGCGTTAATCGGTGCAATCAAACTTTTAAGCAGTTGCGTATCAAATACCCGGTCAGACGAATACGCAAAGGCTTGGGGGGTCGCCAATATATCGGCCATATAGGCACAAGCGCGCAAGGCGTTAATGCGGGTATTTTCGCGCTTGTCGGCCAGGGCCGTTTTCAGGGCACCCACGCTGTTGCCGGTCATAAACCCCAGGGCCAACGCATAGGTAGCCGAAGGAATTTGGCGGTAATCGGTCTGCAGGCCTTTGAGGGTGCCGGGCAGGGCTAAATCGGCCTGGTTGGCCAGTGCCATGGCCAGTTGGGTTTGTACGGAAGAATGAGTTTCGGTTTTGGCCATTTTAAGTAGTTGCTTAACGGCACTTTGGGTGTGTAATTTGCCCAGCCACGCGGCACTGGCGGCGCGTAATTGCGGATCTTCGTCGGAGGAGGTCTGTTTTAAGAAAGAAAAAAGTTTTTTGTCATCACGGGTTAACCTATTCATCGCCCGTTGGGCCAGCCCCGGTTCTAAAATATAGAGGCGTACCACATCTGAGATGTAGGCCGTGTCTTGCGGGGCGGTGAGGGCGTATCCGCCAGCCGCGTAAGCACGTAAAATGGGATCTTTACCTTTTAATACTTCTTGAAATACCGGTACCAGGCTTTCATGTGTTTTGCCCATAGCAGCCAAGGTAACGGCCGCAAAGGTTGTTTTAAGCGGGTCTTTGGTTTGAATGAGTAAATCCAGCAAGGCCGGTTCGGCTGAATCCGCCGGCGGGAATTTAACCAAGTTGGCCCCGGCCGAAAAAACCACAGAGGCCTGGTGGGCCGTGCGTAACTCGTGCAACCAGGTTTGGGTCTGCGGGGTGTTTTTCACAGACTGTGCCGTAAGTACGGCAGGGAAACAGGCAATCAGTAACAACGCAATATATATTTTCATACATTTATTATACTAATTTCAAAAATAGGTCTAAAGTCCCAGGGGTTAGGTGGAGCTTTTATTTGCTTGAAGGGAAGCTTATATTTGGCTACACTATTAAGGTAGATTGTTTGTATTCTAACCAAAGGAGTATGATGCATGAAAAGATTACTGCTCTTAGGGATAGCTTGCTTCGCGGCTGTTACGGCCGGAGCCTGGGGGCTTGACCGGGCGTTTGTAGCCCAGCCTCCCTTTACTACCCGGGAGATTTCTCCATCGGCGGCTTATACCTATTCGCCGTTGTATGCGTTGCTACATAGCGCAAAAACCCATTTTACGGTATGTGTAAATACCCATGATGTGGATGCCCAAGCAGCTCAAGCTGCTGCACAAGCCCAATTTAACGTGTTCAATCAAACGTTACCCGCGTGGATTACGCACACCCGTCAACAAATAGAAGCTTCCGGCCGTGCGGCCGAATTTGCGGATGTGCTGGCGTGGCTACCTGCGCAAATTACGCTTTCGCGGGTGGAATGTGACCAACCGGCGGATATTCGGATAAGTACGTTTCCTGCGGATGTTTCTCCCATTGAACATGCTTGGAAACGAAGTATGCAGTCGCATTCCTGGCGGATTTTTGTGCCCGCTGCCCAGCATGGTTTAGCAGGTGGATTTAAAGCGAGTGGTCATTTTT
>JAZLAA010000005.1:0-4408 GCA_045612945.1 Elusimicrobiaceae bacterium | reverse complement strand
TGGAACGATTTTACCAGCCGCCAACTGCCACCGATATTAGTATCTCACGCACTTCAAACCGGATACACCCCGGCTATTTACTCTAGTGGCAAATTAAACAGCCCCACCTTTCACCAAAATATCTTTGCTACGGTACCCAACTTACGGTTGGAATCAAAAGGCAACACCAAGTGGGAACGGGATTTGGATGCCGTGAACGGCTTGGAAACATTTTTGCAAACCCACCCCAAAGACCAGCCATTTTTTGCATTTTTGTTTTTAGACGCCCCCCACGGTAGTAGCTATCCGCCCGAAGAAGAAATTTTTACCCCGGCACGGGAAATCAACTACCTGTTGGTTAACAAAAATACAGACCCAACCCCGTACCGCAACCAATATCACAATTCCCTGCACTTTGTGGATGGCCTCATTGACCGGGCTCTAAATGCCTTGCAACAACAAGGTTTTTTGGAAGATACCCTTGTCATTATTACGGCAGACCACGGGCAGGAAATTAACGACACCCGCCATAACTTTTGGGGACACAACAGCAATTTTGCCAAATATCAAACCCATGTGCCGCTACTGGTATGGGATGCATCGCGCAGTCAAGCCCAAACACGCGATTACCGCACCAACCACTACGATATTGCGCCCACCGTACTGCAAACGATATATCAATGTATCAACCCCGTGTCGGACTATGCCATCGGAACAAATTTATTTGATAATTCCCCACGGCCGTTTTCTATTATTTCAAGCTATACCAAAAAAGCCATACGCACCGGCAACCAATTAACCGTGTTAGACACCTACGGCGCCATGGAAACTTATGATGAAAATTTCCAACCTTCCGGCGGGGCGGATCCGGCCGCTGTAAAACAGGCCCTAGCTACATTTTCGCAATTCTATAAATAATTTATGAAACATAAATGGATATTCTTTATAATTTCTACACTCCTGGCAGTAGGGGGGGTATATGCGGCGTTTATCTATGTATATACCGATGCTAAATTTGCACCCGCTCCGTTGCTGTTAGCCCCCAGCCAAGCAGACGTGCACAGTGCGTGGAAAGCTACGCATAGCGGCCTGTTTATCCATCGGGTCAATACGCCGGAGCGTGCCCGTAAAAAAAGTAAAAAATATAACGGTTTGGAGCTGGATATTTTTCCACAGGCCGACGGTACCCTCATAGTAGCTCACGATGAAAAACAAGCCCAAAACAAAACCTCTTTGCAAACCATTTTTAAGGCCGCCCAAAACGGCCCTCACAAAACGTGGTGGCTGGATATCAAGGGAGAACTCTCCAACGCACAAATAGATGAAATTTTACAAATAGCACAAGCTTGCAACATTTCACCGGAAAATTTGTTGTTTGAAGTAAACCCGGGTCCCACCGCTAAACGAATCCGTGCCAAACAACTGGGGCTTTTGTTGCCCCTGCCGGAAGGGTTTGAGCAAGACGATAACGACCCAGCCCGGCGCGAAGCCTTAAACCAAGCAGCCCTTACTTTGTGGGAAGAATACCAACCCACCGCGGTATCAGCCAGTTTTGGTAAATACCCGGTTTTAAAAGCTTATTTTCCGCAAATGCCCAAGGCCATTTATTATTCTAATACGGTGCGCCCCAGCCTTAAAAAAACTTTTATGGCCCGGCAAATGCAAAAAGACCCTTCTGTTAAAATTTTTATGCTGGATGAATATAATTGGATTAACCTATGATTACACGCGAACAAGCCCTTAGCTTACTTAAAAAATATAATCACGAGCCTTTCCACCTACAACATGCGCTCACGGTGGAAGCTGTTATGCGCCAGCTGGCCCAAGAACTAGGCTATGCCCCGCAGGCAGACTTTTGGGCCCTGTGCGGCCTCTTGCACGACGTGGATTTTGAACAATTCCCGCAAGAACATTGTAAAAAAGCGCCCCAGCTACTAGCTGAAATTAACGCCGATGAAAATTTGGTTCACGCAGTTTGCGCGCACGGCTACGGTATGGCCTGTGATGTAAAACCGGAGCACGAAATGGAAAAAGTGCTTTTTGCCGTGGACGAGCTCACTGGGCTAATCGGTGCGGCAGCGCGCATGCGCCCTTCCAAAAGCGTGAGCGACATGGAACTTAGCAGCTTAAAGAAAAAATTCAAGGATAAAAAATTCGCAGCCGGCTGTTCGCGCGATGTTATTCAGCAAGGGGCCGACATGCTGGGCTGGGAATTAGATACTTTGCTCACTCGCACGTTAAACGCCATGAAAGCAACCGAACAAGAACTGCAACGTGCTCTAAACGGATAACTACGGTTTTATTAGGATAATCCCCTAAAATTTACAACGCCATTTCTTGGGCCAGTGCGGCAAAAAACACTCCCGCCGGCTGGGCCACATATACGTCGGTAATTGTTTGCGTGTAGGCCGACGGGTGTGGGTTTATTTCAATAATTTTACACCCGTGTTCTTTGGCAGCCAGCGGCAAACTGCAAGCGGGCATTACCTGCCCAGCTGTTCCCACTACCAGCATCACATCTGCCTGGGCAGCCATTAGGGCGGAGTTTTCATACGCACGCGGGGGAATTCCTTCTCCATAAAACACAAAATCCGGTTTTAAAACGCCACCACACGCACAGGTGGGGGGAACCTCGTTCAAATTTACCTCTTCCAGACGGTATTTGCGCGCACAGTTTAGGCAAGAAAGCGTGTAAATCGTGCCGTGAAACTCCTGCACGTTTTTACTGCCGGCTTGTTGGTGAAGCCCATCTATATTTTGCGTAATCACGCCCTTTAAAATCCCCTTATTCTCCAGCGCGGCCAATGCACGGTGAGCCGGGTTGGGCTGGGCGTTGTGCATATCCGTAAAAAAGATTTTTTTCATTTCTTCCCAACTGCGTTTGGGGTTTGCAAAGAAAAAGTTAATCTCTATAAACTTAGGGTCATACTGGTTCCATAAACCACCTACGCCCGTAAACGGCGCAATGCCGCTTTCTACACTAACGCCCGCACCGGTAAAGGCTACCGCATAACGGGAAGTTTGAAGTAAATGTGCTACGGTTTGCAAATCATTCATATTTGTATTGTAGCACTTCCCTTGAAATTGCTACAATACAAATATCATTAATAGAGGAGCGTATTATGAAAAAAATTATGTTACTTTGCGCTGTGGCTACCTTAGGGGCTGCTTGCGCCACTACTAATTCTTCTACTACCACCAACGCCACTAGCCAAACTATGACCTTGGAAGAAGCGTTGCAAAAATCAGCCGAGACACGCCAACAGCTCTTAGAAGCCAAACAAGCTTACCAAAACGCGCGGGAAGCCTCTGAAGCGGCCGGTGGGTCTTCTTCTGTTACAGACACAGTAAAAGGCCAAGTAAAACAAAAAGTAAACGAGGCTACCACCCAAGTACAAACCGAAGTAAAAGCCTGGCAAGATGTATTAAAATAACCTGTGTTTACCACAAACTGATTGTATGAAAACCCCCGGCCTGGTGCCGGGGGATTATCATTAACAGCTACTTAGTCTGCCAGGGGTTCTTGGGGGCTGCCGGGGTGTTGCATTTGCGGGCCAGGAACTGGGCCTTTGGGATCATGTTTGCCAAAGTGTCTGCCGGGGGCTTTACCGCGCGGCCCAAAAGTAGCACCACGACCGGGGTTCATGCCGCGTTCGGGTTCAAACAAAATACGCACATTCCCATCCGCCTGCACTAATGCATCTGTCTTTTGGGTTACCCAGGCTTTTTTGGCATCGGCCGTGTTTTCTTGTGCCAGTTCTGCTTTCATACGGGCTAAACGCTCTTCAAACTGGGCCAGTTGGTCTTGTTTAAACGCCAGTTGCTTTTCGTGTATAGCGTTTACTTCTTGTTCCAGCTCGGCCCGCTTGGCTTCTTTCTTTTTGCCGGCTTTTAACTTGTTGTATTCCTTTACAAGTTGGGTCATTTTTTCTTGCGTGGCCTTCATTTGAGCCCGGTGTTCTTGGTGGGCTTTTTTAAAGGCTTGATGTTCCGCTTGTACAGCGGGAGCTTGCCCCTGCAAAGGGGGATTGTCTGTTTGCGCTAAGGCAGGTACCGCTAAAGCGGCCGCTACCAAAGCGAGTGTGAGTTTTTTCATATAAGTTCCTCCTAGAATTCTTGTTCAAATAAATCCAAGTCACTTAAAAAAGTGGCGTATTCGTCTTGCTGGGTTTGGCTCATATAGGCCACCAACTCAGCGTTGGTAAAAGCCGGAGTACTACGCTGTTGCAGAAAAACAGCCCCCGCGCCCACCAGTAACACCGCCGTTACAGCACCGGCCAGTGCTTTCTTCCAGCGTACCAGCCAACCGGGTCGGCGGGTGGTTTTGGCAAATACAGCCTCCACCAGCGTAGCCGGAGCGGCTGGAGCCGTAAGCGCCGCTTGCAAACATTCTTCCACGGCAACAGCTTCCCGGCACGACGGGCACGTA
>JAZLAA010000004.1:0-1742 GCA_045612945.1 Elusimicrobiaceae bacterium | reverse complement strand
TTCCGTACGTGTACAAGGGTTAAATCATGCGGAAATTGATGTGGAACACCTGCACACCAACAAGCTGGAAGCCGCCTCTTTTGATAAGGCAGAGTTGGAATTTTCCGGCATGACGCAAGAAGCCCATTTTACCACCAATGGTTCTAAAGACATTGATGCCGAAAAACTACGCGCCCAGCAAGTGGTAGCCGTTACCAACAGCGCGGGCGATATTGAACTGGGGGAAGTGGCCTCTTTAAACGCACACGCCAAGGGGCGGGGTAAAATTACTTATCATGGCACGCCCGTATTGTCGCGCAAGGGACACACCGCGCATATTCTGCCGGCCCAGCACGACTAAACTAATCCTAAAACGCCCCCGCACAAGGGGGCGCAATCTTGTTATAATCAAAGTATGAAAAAATTATTATTGTTGTTAAGTGCTCTTATTTTATTGGGCGTATTAGTGGTAGTCTATGTGCCGTTTACACCCTCCCAACGCCCCGCCATAGGTGCAGATAGAGATGTACATGGTTGTATCGGCTCGGCCGGATATACTTATAGCACGGTGCGGCAAGATTGCATCCGCCTGTGGGAAGAAGGCACCGCGTTAATCCCCACCGAACAGCTGGGTGAACCGGTTTTGGTGGCGTATGTGGTACGCTCAGCCAATTGGAAAGAAGCAGAAATCTTTTTACCCGGGGTGGATGGAAGTTTGGTACTTACACTTCAAAAAACACCCGGTCTGACCACGTGGGTAGGCCCGCAAAACAACTGGATGCTAACGTATGATAAGGAGCAAGGTTGGAAACTGGCTTTAGACGGTACCGTTTTGTACCAAGCCGAAGCGGAAAAAGAATAAACAGACAAAAGGGCGCTATCCGGAATCAATTGACACTGTCCTTGTATTTCTATTGTTAAATTGGTATAATAAATTGTCCCAAAATGGGGCAATTTTTTTCAAAGAAGAAACAATGGCTAGATTTGATAGAAGAAGAGAGTATAAAAAAGACCTCTACCCAAGAAACCACAACATCCGCGCATCCGAAGTGCGCGTGATTGATACCGACGGCACCATGCTGGGCGTTATGCCTACGACGCAGGCCGTTAGTTTGGCTAAAGAGCGGGAATTGGATTTAGTGGAAATTTCCCCCAATGCAAACCCGCCCGTATGCAAGATTTTAGACTATAACAAATACGTCTATGAGCAAGGCAAAAAAGCCAGCGAGGCCAAAAAGAAACAGGCCAAAGTAACTTTGAAAGAATTGCGTATTAAATCGCACATTGCGGAGCATGACTTGGAAGTACGCATGCGTCAAATTGAAGAATTTTTACGCAAGAAAAACCAAGTACGTTTTGTGGTGGTGTTTCACGGGCGTGAAAACCAACATAAAGACATTGGGATTGAAATTTTAAATAACACCGCCAAACGGATGGCCGATATTGCTACTGTTGACGGAAATATGCAATCCATGGGAAACCGAATGTTTTTAACATTCATTCCCAAAAACTAGATTTTTAGGCTCTTTTTGCAGTGACTGCGTTCGGGGCGGACCGGCTCCTGCCGCAGGTAGGATAAATAAGGGCACATTAAAAAAGAGGTATATATAAAATGCCAAAATTAAAAAACCACAGTGGCGGTAAAAAGCGTTTCCGCAAAACCGCTACGGGTAAATTCACCCATAGAAAAGCCGGCAGAAAACACTTGCTAACGCCTGTTTCTGCCTCCCGCAAGCATGATATGCGCCACACCGGCGTCATCA
>JAZLAA010000003.1:0-11510 GCA_045612945.1 Elusimicrobiaceae bacterium | reverse complement strand
CAGTTTGTGTGGGTTGTGGGCAAAATCGTCCACTACTTCAATTTTGTTGTAACTACCGATAGAGGCAAAGCGACGGGCAATCCCTGTAAACTTATTTAATGCCTGCGCACAAGTTTGCAAATCTACCCCCATGTGCATGGCAGCGGCCACAGCGGCCGTAGCGTTGGCTACGTTGTGTACGCCGGGGATTTGCAAGCGGAATGGTTGGCCTTGGATGGTAAAATCGGAGCCGAAGCCGTCTGTCTTAATATCGGTGGGGTGAACGTCCCCCAAAGATAAACCAAACGATTTGTCTCCTCCCAGCGCACGCAGATTTTCTTCTTCTGCGTTAATAATAGCGGTTTTGCAGTGGGAGATGAATTCTTTAAAATAACCTTGCAGGATGTTAATTTCTTTATGGTCTTTTTGTAAATTAAGGCACAGCCCCAAATGCGGTTGGTATTTGACGATAGAGCCGTCGCTCTCGTCGGCCTCAATAACTAAAATGTCGCTGTTGCCTTTATAGACGTTGCCAAACACCCCTTGTTCTTTTTGCAGTGATAAAATAGAGGCCCCCGTAATTACAGACGGGCTCATCCCCGCAAACGCTAAAATATCGTACACCATAGCGGTGGTGGTGCTTTTGCCGCTGGTACCGCTTACAGCAATCGTGCGGTGCTCGGCCACGTGTCGGGCTAACAGTTCACTGCGGTGCATGGTGGGAATGCCCAACTGTTTTGCTTTTGCAAGTTCCGGGTTGTCTTCTTCAATAGCAGAAGATAAAATAACTAACTCTGTTTTTTCATCAATGCCACTGCCGTCTTGCGGGTAAAGTTTAATATCTAATTTTTTAAGATATTCCCACAAAGCCATATCCGTGTAGCCTTTGCTAATGAGTCGGTCGGAACCGGTTACTTCGTCGTGTCCCATGGCGTGTAACTGCGCTAAAGCGCTCATACCTACGCCACCAATCCCTATAAAGTGAATTTTCATTTTTTCTTTTCCTTTAATTTAAATTTTGCAAAATCTTTCATGGTGTAAAACCCGCCGCGCCGTTTCACTAGCCACGCGGCAATATCTAACACGGAAGCGGCAAATAAATCCCGGTTGACTGCTTTATGCGTAAGGGTAATTTCGTCCAAAGCGCTGGTTAAAGTAGCGCTATGTGTGCCTACGGTTTCCCCCATGCGTTCATACGTTACTTGCGTTTCGGGCAAACTCATTTCGGCTGCAATCCGTTTGGCGGTGCCGCTGGGAGCGTCTTTTTTGTGGATGTGGTGTACTTCGTGCAACGCTTTGTCGTAGCCTTTGTACATATTACAGGCTTGCTTGATGAGTTCTGTAAAAAAGAACACACTTAAGCTAACATTGGGTGCAAAAAACACGGGGATTTTTTCTTCCGATTGTAACGTAAATAAAAACGGTTCGGGCAAATTGGTAGTGCCCGTTAAAAACGGTTTTTTATATTTTTTGGCTAACAAAAACGCTTCCTGCGCGCCTTGCGGGGTGGAAAAATCTACCACGATATCAAAAGGTGCTTGAACGTCGGTTTGGCCGGCCTCCCTCGTAGCAGATACCACTAAATTTTTTTGCGGGTTTTCGCGAATGAGCCGCGCAATCGCGGTGCCCATTTTGCCGTTAGCCCCGTTTAACAAAATACGCACGGTTGTTAATTTTTTCATTTAAAAAATTTCTCCAGTAATAATTCCACAATTTGCCGCCCGTTCATGGCGGCGCCTTTAAGTAAATTATCAAATGTAACAAAGTAATGAATAATTTTTTTGTCTTCCACATCTGCACGCAACCGGCAGATAAAAGTTTCCTCTTTCCCGCTGGCTTCTTTAGGAGTAATCACGTTTTCACAGTAGCGCAGATTAGGGAAGTTTTTCCACAATTTTTTTACTTGTTCCAAGTTAAATTCTTCCTGTGCTTTTACAGTAACCCCCAAAGAGTGTGCGTTTTCTACACTTACGCGCACCGTATGGCAATACACTTTAATAGTCGGTAGTTCTAAAATTTTGCGGGTTTCATACAGCCCTTTGAGTTCCTCGCTGGTATGCCCGTTTGCTTGCAAAGATCCAATAAGCGGCACGCAGTTGTTTTGATATAAACTGCCCGGTGTGTGGAAATCTTCCAATAGTTTTTTCCCGCCGCCACTAATGGCCTGGTAGGAACAAAAAAATGCTTCGTCAACATGATAAAACGGTTTTAACGGGGCCAGGCTCATTACTAGCCCGGTGGTTGTGCAGTTGGGGCTGGCAATTAGTTGGGTATCTGCTGTAACGGCGTGCGGGTTAATTTCCGGGATGACCAACGGCACGCCAGGGGTCATTCGGAACTCGGACGACATATCCACCATAAACCTCACCCGGTTTTTAAGAACGAGAACTAGCTGGGCACTTACCGGGTTATCGGTACATAAAACCGCAATATCAAGCGCCGGGATTTCGTCCTCTCGTCCAAAGGTTTTAAGCGTAAAAGGTATTTTGACTTGCTCTAGCTGGGCCCGCATCTGCTGCCCTACCATACCGTTAATGCCAATAATGCCTACTGTAGTCATATTAAATTAAAAACTCCCGCGCAGTGGTTGCTAAAAGATTGTCTATATGAGATTTGTTTTCGGCAGAAATTTCCCCTAACGGAGCCCGTATGGTCTGTGTTCCAAATCCTAATTTTTCCAACATATATTTAATGCAAGTAGGGTTGGTTTCTGCGTAACAGGCCTTAATAAGCGGGTAAACTTGTGCAAAAACTGCAAAAGCCTCTTGCGTTTGCCCAGCCTGAAACAGCCGATAAATTTTTACAATGGCAGGAGCCAGCACATTGGCGGCCGCGCTAATCGTGCCACAGGCCCCAATCGCTAAAAACTCCGGCAGCAAATCGTCATTTCCGCATAAAAAGCTCAGTTTCCCGGCGTATTTAACAGCCGTTTGTGTAACTTGGGCCATGTCGTAATCACATTCTTTAATCCCCACAATTTGCGGCACTTGGGCAAGCAGTTTATCCAAAACGGCAGGTGCAATTTTAAGCCCGGTACGCCCCGGCACATGATACAAAATAAGCGCAATACCCGCTGTAGCGGCCGCTTGAAAATGTGCAATCAGTCCGGCCGGGTTGGGTTTGTTGTAATAAGGGGTTACCACCAAGGCAGCTTGCGGGTGATAGGGGGGCAACGCTTGTAAATTTGCCAAAGTGGAGGAGGTGCTGTTTGTTCCGGCGCCAATAATTAAATTTGCTTTTCCTTGTAAAAGCGGGGTACAGGTATCTAAAATTTGCTTTTTTTCTTCTTCCGACAGGGTAGGGGTTTCGGCCGTGGTTCCTAAGACAACCAGTCCGTCAACCCCGGCTTTTAGTTGGGCCCTTACTAAGTGCGTAAGAGCCGGGATATCCACCTGTCCTTGGGCTGTAAATGGAGTAGCCAGTGCTGTAAAAACGCCTTTTAACATAAAACCTCCAAAGGGTGTGTTCATATTGTACAATTTAATTGATATAATAAAGTAACTTATTTCTAAGGGAATCAAATTTATGGAAGAAAAACAAACACCGCAGGAACTTAATGACCAAAAACCCAATGTAGCTACCTTTACCACCAGTGTGCCGGAGGAAGCTTGGCAACAGCTGGTAGATAACGAAGAAGCCGCCAGATTTCCCGCATCTCCTACGCCGGCCAGCAAGCCCCGTTTACCGGTTTTGCCTTCTGGTGGTATTGGCAAAAGCATTTGGGCGGGGTTGTTGCTCATTTTCTTTTTAGTATCTTCGGTTTGCGGGGTTTATTTAACCCTCAAACCTACCGCTTCGTGCGAGAAAACCTCTAAAGAAAAGGATGTTTCTAACGTGTTGGCATCTTCGCTTTCGTTGGCAGAAGGAACCCCTAGCGTAGCATGGATTAAAGTGCGCGGGGTGATTGCAACGGATAGTTCCTCCTCTCCGTTTTCTCGTCCGCAAGGGGCCGGGGCTATTGCTAAAAAAATTCGTGAAGCCGGAGAAGACAAAGAGGTAAAAGCTATTGTGCTGGATATTAACTCCCCCGGGGGGACGGTGGCTTCAGTACAAAATATTTACAGTGAAATTTTAAGAGCTAAACAGCATGGCAAAAAAGTGGTGGCTTTATTTCGCGATGTGGCGGCAAGTGGCGGTTTTTATATTGCCATGGCGGCTGATAAAATTGTGGCTGAGCCCGGCACGATTACCGGCTCTGTAGGGGTGATTATGCAAACCAGCAACCTGGAAGGGTTGTTTGACAAAATTGGGGTTAAAATGGTTCCTATTACCTCGGGCAAATACAAAGACATCGGCTCTTCTTACCGCCCGATGACGGAGGAGGAAAAAGCATTGTTGCAGGATATGGTAAATGATACTTATTCTCAATTTTTTGCCGCAGTTAAAGCCGGCCGCCCGGATGTAAAAGAAAGCGATTTGTTGGAATATACCGACGGTCGCGTATTTACCGGCCAGCGGGCTTATAATTTGGGTTTTATTGACCAACTTGGCGGCGAAGAAGAAGCCCTTAAACTGGCGGGAGAATTGGCCGGTATTAAAGATCCTAAAATTATTTCTTCCCGTTCGGATAATTTACGCGATTTTCTGTTTTCGTTTGGTTCTTCGGTGGAAAGCAAATCGCTGGTGCAGCAACTTCAATCGTTGGCTACCCCCAGTGTGTGCTATTTGTGGTTGAACTGAGGATTTTATGGGCATACTTAAAACCTATTTTAGATATATGCAAGACCCGGTAGAAGGAATGCGCCTCTTGATGGCGCGCCGCTCCTTCCGGCAGGCGTGTTTAGGTTATTTTATAGCTGCGCTTAGCTGGGTGTTATTTTTTAACATAGGAGCGGGGTTATCTGTACTGGCTCTATTATTCAAAATTTGTGTTTTATTCTTAGCGGAAATGACGGCAGGTTATTTTGCGGCAGCTTTATGTGGTTTGTTTTTGGATTTATGCCGCATCAAAGTATCCTCGGCGCAGTTGTTTGTGATGATTGGCAGTTCCGGGCTAATTAAATCTTTGCTTATAGCGTTTGCGTTGGTTTGTGCAGCGTTTCCGCAGATGCATTTGGGGTGGTTTTCCCCGCTGGCTATTTTGGGCGTATTTATTTTGCAGTTAGTATATTTGGTGCGCGGCCTTAAAGTAGAAAGCGGTACCGACTCCATAACCGCCTTAGGCAGTTGGCTGTTTGGGTTTATCCCGGTGGGGGTATTGCTCCTGCTGATGGGGATTTTCTTTATTTGGTTTTTGGTTTTACTCTTTTAAAAGGAGGAGTATGAAAAAACAACTTTTGTTAATCAGTTTGGCAGCCTTTAGTACGGCTGCTTTTGCGCAGCCTTGGCAAATGGTAGGGCCGCGCGCGATGGGGATGGGCGGTGCCGGGGTAGCTGTAGCTACCGGGGCCGAAGCCCAATACTGGAACCCGGCCGCTTTAGCCACCCGTAATGAAGATGATAAAAACTTAATTATCGGTTTTGGGGCACAGTTGGAAACCACCAAGGACGTAGTTACCAGTATTGACGGATTAAATGACCTGTCCAAGCAATACAAGGACGTAAAAGGTAAAATTACAGCCGGCGGAGCCCCTACCGCGCAGGATTTAACCACCATTTTTGAAGGATTAGGGGATGTGAGTAAACTGGCCAAGTACGGCACAGGTGTCATCGGCGGAGCAGATGCCGGGATAGGAACTAAATTTAAAAATTTTGCCGTGTCCGTGCGTTCTTTAGGAACGGTAGGTATTACCCCGGTAGTAGATGCCCAAAACGTCGGTTTTGCGGGCCAAGGGGGCGGCGCCGGGTTAAACATTACCAGCGGGGCCAACACCACGCCGGTGGCTACGGATTCCCAACAGGCCGCTTTGTTAATTGCCCAGGCCATTGATTCCACAGGCACCTACGCTTCTTTACAAACGTTAATTGGCGGAACCGGATATGCTAACTCTACTCAATTAGCCAACAAATTGGTAAATACGGCTATTGCGGCCGGTTCTACCCCGCAGCAAGTCTTAGCGGCCGCGCAAGCCGTTGCCGGAAACTTGCCCCAAGCGGCGGATTTAATTAAAACTGCCGGAGCAGCGGGCGGCGGCACCGGGTATGAGAATAACCAGTCCCGCGCCATGGCCGAAGCGGGAGCATTCACCGAAGCGGCCCTGGGCTACGGGCACGAAATTTTGCGCGGGGTGCAAATTGGCGGAAATTTAAAAGTGATTGAAGGGATGATGACCCAAACCGGGGTATTGGTTCTCTCGGACGATAAAGATTTTGGAGATATTATTTCCGACGCTAACGATAACCGTAAAAACTCTACCAATTTGGGGATTGACTTGGGTGCCCGTGTAAGATTGGCGGATTTATTAGATACCAATATTTGGGGAAAGCCCACCATTGGTATTACGGCGCGCAACGTAAACGCACCTAAATTTAAACGCCCCGGCGTTCCTACGGGGTTAAACCCGGTGCTGGCACAAAGTTGGGACACCAGCGACTATAAATTAAAACCGCAAGTGCGTGCGGGTGCAGCCTTTGAAATGTTTAAAATTTTAACGCTGGCCGCAGACGTAGATTTAACCGAAAACGAAACCAACGTCAAAGGGTATCACTCCCGTCAGTTGGCCGTAGGGGCTGAGCTGGATTTGACCAAAGGCAAAAAATGGGGGCTCCCCATTCGTGCCGGGATTAACAAAAATGTAGCCGAAACCGATAGCGAAATGTACTACACTGCCGGGGTTGGCCTGCGCTTGGCGCGTTTTTGGCTGGAATTGGCCGGTGCCATGAGCACCGAAACCGCTAAAGTGGACGGGAACACAATCCCCACCAGTGCGGCGGCTTCGTTGCAGTTAGGTTTTGTGTTTTAAGTTAAAACGTAGGAGGATTTTTAGCAAAACATACACAATTTGAATCTGTTTTTAGAGCCCTATTTTTGAATAGGGATTACCTGTAAAGGTTCTCTCACAGTCTAAAAACAGTCGTTCCAGGCGCAAAATGACGGCTTCGAAACCCGCCGTTTTGCGCCGAGTGCTTGCCTTGTGCAAGCCACGGCTGTTTTGTTTGAGTAACTGTGAGAGGCTCAGACGTAATAGCCGTTTTTTATTGTGTTTGGGCCCGGCAAATTAATTAGGAGTTATATATGTTCTCTCACAGAGGTTTTACGCTCATTGAGCTGTTGGTAGTGGTGTTAATAGTTGGTATTTTGGCTGCCGTAGCGGTGCCGCAATACCAAAAAGCAGTGCTTAAATCACGCGTTACAGAAGCAAAAATTATGATAAACGCACTGGAAAAAGGAATGAAAAATTATGTTTTGCAGCATGGATACACCCCGCGGGAAGAGCATTGGGGTGTATGCGGCGGTCTTTCTCTAGACAAGTTGGATGTAAATGTTGCGGATAGCAAGGATTGGGCGATTTATATGTTGGAGCTTTGTTCTGATTCTTGGCAGATTAGATTACGCGAAAAATCCGAATCCTCTTTGCCGGGGGGAGTTGACCTTTTTGTTGACTATGATGAAGCGTCTCAAACCACTACTTATAAGTGCCACATGCAAGGTGATGAGGCAGGGCTCCCCGTGTGCGAGGCTTTAGCTTCCGGGGATGAGCGTTGGACGGTTGCATTAGCAAGCTAATCCGCGTTTGCATACCAAAACCCCGGCACCCATAATGCCGGGGGTTTTACTCAAAAGAGTAGGGAGGCCGTTTCCCCTACAAGAGGCATACCCCAAAACCGGGTCTTTATGGCACTCCCATACTGGTACTATAAAGGTTTTCTAAAAAAAATCAAGACCCAATTTTTGAAATTGTACAAAAACTTCTTTTTTGGTATAATAACTTTATAATTCGAGTGTTTTTACGGTGCGGTGGCCAAGTGGTAAGGCGAGAGTCTGCAAAACTCTTATTCGTGGGTTCGATTCCCACCCGCACCTATTTTTTCTTCTTCTTAAAACACTTTACTTCTTTGTCGTTCGCTTGCTCGAACACCTCGGCGCTTCGCACGCGTGCCGCCAGTATCCCTTCTTTTTTGCGCGCGTGCTGCTCGGCTTTATAGGTTTTGCGTTCCGTTTTGTGCAAAGCTAATTTGCCAGGTTCACCACAATTTGTTTGCTTTCTTTTTGGCAATATGTTATAATAAAAATATAAACGACCCCTGCGGGGGTCTTTTTATCGGTAGTTACGGATAAAAAAGGCTTTGAAGGCCCCTCGTTTTTTGATATAATGTTAGGGTAGTAATTTGCGGGCGTGGTTCAATGGTAGAACACTAGCCTTCCAAGCTTGTGACGAGGGTTCGATTCCCTTCGCCCGCTTTTGATAATTTAGTTTGCTGGGGTAGCTCAGTCGGTAGAGCATCTCCATGGTAAGGAGAAGGTCGTGGGTTCGATTCCCACTCCCAGCTAACGTAGATTGGACGTGAAATAGTAGTTATGCTGGGGTAGCTCAGTCGGTAGAGCATCTCCATGGTAAGGAGAAGGTCGTGGGTTCGATTCCCACTCCCAGCTTATATTAAAGAAATAAATTAAGGAGAACTAAACAAATGGCTAAAGAGAAATTTTCTCGCAGCAAACCGCACGTGAACGTCGGTACCATTGGTCACGTAGACCACGGTAAGACCACGCTCACCACCGCTATTACCAAAGTATTAGCTAAAGAAGGCAAAGCCAAAGCTATGGCTTATACCGACATCGCCAAAGGCGGTGTGGTGCGCGATGCTTCCAAAATTGTAACCGTAGCCGTGTCCCACGTGGAATATGAGTCGGACAACCGCCACTATGCCCACATTGACTGCCCCGGCCACGCTGACTATATTAAAAACATGATTACCGGTGCCGCGCAGATGGACGGTGCTATCTTGGTAGTATCCGCCGTAGACGGCCCGATGCCCCAAACCCGCGAACACGTATTGCTTGCCAAACAGGTAAACGTACCGAAACTCGTAGTGTTCTTAAACAAAGTAGACTTGGTTGACGACAAAGACTTGTTGGACCTAGTTGAAGAAGAAATCCGCGATTTGCTGGGCAAATATGAATTTGACCGCGATAATACCCCGATTGTGCGCGGTTCTGCTTTAAAAGCCATTGAAGGCGACCAAAGCGAATTGGGTGAACCCTGCATTAAGAAACTTATGGAAGCCTTGGATTCCTGGATTCCTGAACCCAAACGCGAAACCGACAAACCGTTCTTAATGGCCGTGGAAGACGTATTCTCCATCACCGGCCGCGGTACGGTAGCCACCGGTAGAATTGAACGCGGTAAGGTAAAAGTAGGCGACAACTTGGAAATCATCGGTTTCCGTGATACCATGAACACCGTCGCCACTGGGATTGAAATGTTCCGCAAACTCTTGGACGAAGGTATCGCCGGCGATAACGTAGGTATCCTCTTGCGCGGTATTGACAAGAATCAAGTGGAACGCGGTCAAGTATTGGCTGCCCCCAAAACGGTAACCCCGCACAAACTCTACAAAGGCCAAGTTTACATCTTGAAGAAAGAAGAAGGCGGCCGCCAAACGCCGCTAGCCAAAGGCTATAAACCGCAATTTTACCTCCGCACCACGGACGTAACCGGTGAATTGTCTTTTGACCAAGACATGATTATGCCTGGCGACAACGCCGAAATTGAAGTAAAACTTATTACCCCGGTAGCTATGGAAGAAGGTTTGCGCTTCGCTATCCGCGAAGGCGGCCATACCGTAGGCGCTGGTGTAGTAACCAAAATTATTGAGTAAGTAACAAGACCTGTTTGGTTCTCTATCCCGGGGGCGGAAAACCGCCCCCGCGGATGTGAACACCTAACACGCAAAATTCCCTGTATAAGGAACGAAAGATGGCAACGGAAAGATTAACAATCGCGCTGATTTGCACGGAATGCAAAAATAAAAACTATTATAAAGTGCGCGGTAAAAAGAAAGAGTACAAATTAGAGCTGCACAAATTTTGCAAAGCCTGCGGCAAAAGCACCATACATAAAGAAGGCAAAGCTTCTTAATTTTTGTGGGAGCGTCGGTTAACTGGTAAACCACCGGTCTCCAAAACCGGGACTGAAGGTTCGAGTCCTTCCGCTCCTGCCAGGTTTTACAAAAAGGAATCGTCTTTATGAATAAAGCAATTCAATTTCTCAGAGATTCGTGGAGCGAGCTTAAAAAATCCACATGGCTTTCCCGGCAAGAAGTTATCCAGTCTACTTTTTTGGTAGGTATTGTGGTAGCGTTGGTAACCGCTTACGTGGGCCTGATTGATTTTGGCCTTACCCGTGTGCTGGGCGTCGTGGTAGGAGGAAACTAATGGAAGAAACAACAGCTGCTTGGTACATCGTGCACACCCAAACCGGGCATGAAGAAAAAATCAAAGATAAAATAGACCGCGATGTCAAAGCCCAACAACTGGAAGATTCTATTTTGCAAACGCTTGTTCCCACAGAAGAAGTGCGCGAAGTTAAACAGAGCAAAGTCATTCACCATAAACGTAAATTTTTCCCGGGTTATGTGCTGGTAGAAATGAAATTAACCAGCGAGAATTACTGGTTCATTCGTAACATTACCGGTGTAACTGGTTTTTTGGGGGATCCCAACCCGGTTCCCGTGTCCGAAGAAGAAATTAATGATATTTTAGCCCGTTCTAACGATACAAAAGGTGCCCCGCGCTACCTGGTGGAATTTAAACGTGGCGAGAGTGTACGCATTACCGAAGGGCCTTTTAAACACTTTATTGGCACGGTAGAAGAAGTAAATGAACAGAAAAATAAACTTAAGGTAATGGTTACGGTGTTTGACCGGGCCACCCCTGTGGAAGTGGACTTCTTGCAAGTAGAAAAGAACTAGATTTTACCGCAGTATGCAGTAAAAAATATGGAGTAACAAATGGCAAAAGAGAAAAAAATTAAAGGATACATCAAACTGCAAATTCCTGCCGGTGCTGCCAACCCGGCCCCGCCTGTGGGCCCGGCCTTAGGTCAGCATGGTGTAAACATCATGGAATTTTGCAAACAATTCAACGCCAAGACGGCTAAAATGGAAAAAGGGATTAAGATCCCGGTCATCATTACTGTTTTTGAAGACCGCTCTTTCACCTTTATCACCAAGATGCCGCCTATGGCTACGCTGATTATCAAAGAGCTCAAACTCGCTAAGGGTTCCGGAGCTCCGCATAAAGATAAAGTCGGCAAGATTACGCAAGCCCAGTGTGAAAAAATCGCGGCGCAGAAACTGCCCGATTTGAACACCAAAGATATTAAACAAGCCGCGGAAATGGTAAAAGGTACCTGCCGCAGCATGGGTGTTGATGTAATTAAATAGTTTAACCAGAGGGAGGGCTAAGGCCCGCTAGAACCTAAGGAGTATTTAGATGGGAAAAAGATTAGAAGCAGCTGCTAAAGCGTACGATAAATCCAAGGTTTACACGGTGGAAGAAGGCGTAAAAATCGTAAAAGATAACGCCAAAGCCAAGTTTGACGAAACCGTTGAACTCCATGTAAAACTAGGGATTGATACCAAGAAAGCAGACCAACAAGTCCGCTCTACGGTAGCTTTACCGCACGGTACGGGTAAAACCAAACGCATTG
>JAZLAA010000002.1:0-3666 GCA_045612945.1 Elusimicrobiaceae bacterium | reverse complement strand
GTCAAAAATAGTAAAATACCCAAAGAGGTATTTTTATGAAACAAACCGATTTTATCCGTTCCCGCTACACAGCGGTGCGCAAATGGATGCGCCAAGAGCAGTTAGCTGGCCTCATAGTTACCAACAATGTGGACCAATTTTACTTAACCGATTTTTATTTTTACGAAGGCGAAGCTGTCCTCTTAATTACCCCCAAGGAAGTTTGGTGTTTTACCCGCGGGTTATATGTAGAGCCGTTTGGTGCCTTTGCTCCGTATATCCACGTCATAGGAAATGATGAAAACCGCATCAAAGCCGCGCTATCCCAAGTTAAAAAATTGGGGCTTAAAAAAGTAGGATTTGATGCCGCCAAAGAGCACTACGAGGCGGGCAAATTGTTACGCCAAGGCGGGTGTGTGGAAGTATCTTCTTGTTTAAGTGTCTTGCGCCAAACCAAAGATTCGGTGGAGCAAAAATTGTTGCGTGCTTCTAACCGCTTGGCTTACTTAACCTACCAACACATCAAGTCTTTTATTAAAACCGGTATGACCGAGTTTGAAGTAGCCGCGGAGATGGAACGCTTTATGCGTGTACACGGGGCCAAGAGCACTTCCTTTTTTACCATTGTAGCGTTTGGCGAAAATACCGCCAACCCACACCACGAAACGGGTGCGCGCAAACTCAAAACCAATGACGCTATCTTGTTGGATTTTGGTTGCGTATATAAGGGCTATTGCTCCGATATGACCCGTAGCTGGTGGCACGGCAACCAAGAGCCGGCCGAATATAAGAAAATTTGGAGAATTACCGACCGGGCCCGCAAGTTAGGTATTCAAGCCGCCACCATAGGCACCGCGTGCAAAGCGGTGGACGGGGTTTGCCGCGATTACATTACGCAAGCAGGCTATGGCCTCTATTTTACACATGGCACCGGGCACGGGGTGGGGCTTGAAATTCATGAAGACCCTTACAACAATCAAACCTCGGCTGCTATCTTAAAAGAAGGCAACATTGTAACCGTGGAGCCGGGGATTTATCTGCCCGGTAAATTTGGGGTTCGCCTGGAAGACACGGTGTGCATTACCCCTAAGGGAGCCAACATTTTAACTCGGAAATAATATGACCTCACACTTAGCTGCCGCGCGTTTGCGGGCCTTACAACGCTGTTTAAAACAAACCCACCAAGACGGGTACCTTACCCTGAGCCGGTTGGAACAGCGTTATGTGAGTGGGGTCGAGTTGTCCGACGGTGAAGCCGTATTTGTAATAACGCCTAAGCGTGCGTATTGCGTAACCAAAAAACTCATTTTGGCCAAACTGGCTCCGGCCCGTTCTTTTGTGACGGCGCGCGAGGTTCCCTTTGGCACGATGTTAGAAGGAGCGCTGGCGTTGATAAAAGAAGAAGGCCTTCGCCGCGTAACGTTTGATCCCGGTTTAGTTCCGTTTTCACAAGGGCAGGCACTGCTGGCCGGTGGGTTGAGGCAATCCTCCAGTCCGCTGCGGGCTATGCGTATGCAAAAATGCTCCGATGAAATTTCCCGCCTTACCAAAGCGTGTCGTATTGCCGCGCAAGCGTTTAAAGAAGTAAAACCCCTTATTAAAACCGGTATGAGCGAAGAAGATGTGCGTGTTTTAATGGCCTTGGCTATGACCAAACGCGGAGCCGCCTCTATCCCGTTTAACATTGTTTGTTTTGGTGAAAACACGGCTGACGCGCATCATACCCCTTCCAAAACGCGCAAACTAAAAAATAATGAAGCGGTCCTCATGGATTTTGGTTGTTTTTACGAGGGTTATACGTCCGATATGACCCGTAGCTGGTGGCACGGTAACCAAGCACCGGCTGCCTACACACAGATTTGGAACTTAGTAAAAAAAGCCCGTTTGGCAGGTGTAAAAACCTTGCGTGCGGGTGTGCAAGCGGGCGCGGTGGACCAAGCCGCGCGTACGGTCATTACGCAAGCCGGTTACGGAAAAGAATTTTTTCATACTACCGGCCACGGCATTGGCCTGGAGGAGCACGATCTGCCCATTTTACGCACCGGCGACACAACCCCCTTGCAAAAAAACTTTGTGGTTACCGTAGAGCCCGGTATTTATTTTGCCGGGCGGTGGGGTATCCGCTTGGAGGACAGTTATTTAGTTACCCAAACAGGTTCCAAAAAACTAACGTAATTTCAGTTCGGGCACAAGCCCAACAAACGAGGTAAAAAATATGCTTAGCACAACAGAATTTCGTGAAGGGCTGATTTTCCAAGATGAAAACGGCCAGCTGGTGGAACTCATTGAATTTCAACACCACCGCAAATCCCAGGCGCGTGCCGTCGTACGCGTGAAACTGCGTAACATCAACACGGGCGCTATGATTGAAACATCTTACCGTCCCGAGGATAAATTTACCGAAGTGGAAGTAGAAAAACGCCCGTTCCAATACCTATACACCACCGGGGATATGGCTACGTTTATGAACAGTGAAACGTATGATCAAATAGAAGTACCCACCGCCAAGCTGGGGGATTTAACGAAATATTTAAAAGATAATATGGACGCTACCGGCATCTATATCAACGACCAGCTTTTTAACGTGGAACTTCCCATTAAAGTACCGCTTAAAATTGCTTCCACCGTTCCCGGTGTAAAAGGCGACACGGTGGCCAACACCACCAAAGAAGCCACCCTGGAAACGGGGGCCGTAATTAAAGTACCGCTCTTTATTAACGAAGGGGATACCGTCCTCGTGGATACCCGCACGGGTAACTATGTAGAACGTGTGGCTGCCTAAGCATGTTCAATCTCGCAAGGTGGGTGTTGGGTGCTTATTTACTTGCAACGCCCTCCTTGTTTGCTTTGGAAGTACAGGTCGGCCGTTCTTTTAAAATTGTAAACATTGTGCGCACGCCGGGTAAAATTATCCTGCCGGTGGAGCGCAAGCAGTACCGTAATATCCGGCTACTAACCAGCCGCATGCGGGAGTTTTTGCTTACGTGTGAATCTCCCTGCCACCTGCCGGACGCGCCGCCATTTGTACAAGTATCGGATGTGCGCCCGGCCCTTACACGCCCGGACACATGGCTTGTGGACGTAAACGTATATCACACTTGGCAACTTACGTTTTTGGTGTTTAAAACCGGGGAAGAATACCGCATCAAATCCCCGCAGGATTTAAAATTTTTAGATGAGTCGTTTGAAAAGCGCGTGCACGCAGTTGTCGTGCGCGCCGCAAAGGAAGGAATATGAAGTGTATTTTGTCCAAAACCAACGCCGTATTAGCTCCAAAGACCCAACGCGCGGATACGTTTTGGTCGCGCTTAAAGGGGCTGATGTTTCTGCCCGCTCTGCCGCCGGGGCAGGCCCTATTGTTGGAGCCGTGCCCGCAAATACACACTTGTTTTATGCGTTTTGCCATAGATGTGGTATTTTTGGATCATCATAACCGCGCCGTTGCTGTGTTGGAACATTTTAAACCATGGCGCGTAAGCCATTTTTACAGCCGTTGCCGTCGCACGTTGGAGCTGCCTGCCGGTACGTTGAACGGGCGTGTCCAACCGGGGGATGAACTTATTTTTGAAAACGAGGGGAGCTTATGAAAAAACTGTTTTTTGTGTTTACCGTAGTGATGCTAGGCGTAGGAAGTGCGTTTGCCAGTAATGTGTGGGATGGGTTTGGTGCCAACGTAACGGATAAGAA
>JAZLAA010000001.1:0-22328 GCA_045612945.1 Elusimicrobiaceae bacterium | reverse complement strand
AAGTTGTCCATCGTGATAGCCGCCGTACCCGAGGCAGAAAGGGCCAGCTGGTCGGCCGTAAAAGCCCCGTGTACGCGGATACGCCCGTCGCCTTGTACGGATAGCGCTTTTAGTTGCGGAGCCATGACGGACACGTGCAGCGCGTGTTTGCCTTTTACGTGAATCGGGTGTTTAAAATCTACAATAAGCGTTTCGTTTTCCACGCGTAAATCGGCCAGGTTTACTAAATTCTCTTTGCCGCTTACGGAAACTTGCACCTCTGGCTGTTGCCACACATCCACTTGGGCATCTCCACGCACGTCAATGGCGTGAAACGCCGGCAACGCTTCTACTAGGTGGGACATATATTTCCCACTGCCGCGCACGGTATCTGCCTGCGCGTTTTGCGCTACAAGGGCGGATAATATCCCCAGCGCGATGCCAATTACGAGTATTTGCAGTTTTTTCTTCATATATACCTCCTGTAATTAGAGTTTGTGTGATTAGCGTAACAAAAAACAGGTAATTCTCAAACCGCAAAAATTAATTAGTTGAGTAACGTGGCAAATTATTGAAATCTGTCCTTTTTTTTCTTATACTATGAGTACAATTTAATCTGTTTTTGGAACCGTATGTGGAATACGGAGAGCTTTTAGCGATAAAGGCATTGAAGAGTCCAAGAGCAGTCGTTTTTAGGCACAAAATAACGGAACTTATAATCCCGTTGTTTTGTGCCGAGTGTTTGCCGTCGAAAGACGGCAGACTACGGCTGTTATGGTTGGGTTACTCTTCAAGCTCATAAGTATCAGCCGTTTTCCATAGGTTCCCCGGACAGTTAAATTGAAATAAACCAACAAGGAGTAACTTATGAAAAACGAAAACAGAGGGTTTACCCTCATTGAGTTGTTAGTAGTAGTGCTAATAGTAGGTATATTAGCCGCCGTAGCGGTGCCGCAATATACCAAAGCTGTTGAGAGAAGCCGCTTAGCCGAAGTGTGGAGCAATTTGGGCACTATTCGTCAAATCTCGGCTATAAACATCTTACAAAAAGGAGAAGCAGCTAGAGACCTCAGCGAATGGGATATTTCTTTCTCTTGTATAGAAGGAGCGGGCTCGGGAAGTGATTGTTATGTAACCTGTCCTTCCGGCCGTTGGTATGAAGACCTCGGAAGCGGTTTAAGTGGAAGTTGTCGTTATTACACGGCTGGATCAGCTGAAAATCCGGTAGCAGTGTTTGAAGGGCGCTTTAGCATCCCCGGAGGAACTCGTACGTACATCACACTGACCCTAGATAATAACGGCCGCAGTTGTAGTGATGGAAACAGTGGTGCCACCTGTAAGTACTTAGGTATTGAATAGTGAAATGGCCCTTCCCCCGGCTTAACGCCGGGGGTAAATTTTAACTAAACCAATTCTTTGTACAACGGAAATTTTTTCAAAAATTCCTTTACTTGCTGGGCAATTCCCGCTAAATACGCATCGTCCTGGTGGTGGGTAAGGGCGTCGTCAATAAACGCGGCTACTTGTTTCATATCCGTTTCTTTCATCCCGCGTGTGGTAATAGCCGGCGTTCCAATGCGTAGGCCGCTGGTGACAAACGGTTTTTCCGGGTCGAACGGAATGGTGTTTTTGTTGGCCGTAATGCCTGCTTTATCTAGGGCCGCTTCCGCCACCTTGCCCGTCATATTTTTACTCCGTAAATCCACACACATGACGTGGCAGTCCGTGCCGCCCGCTACCAAGCGGTAGCCGCGCGTGATGAGCTCTTTAGCTAGCGCTTGGGCGTTTACTTTAATTTGGTGTTGGTAAGCTTTAAACTGCGGTTTTAAGGCCTCGCCAAAGCAAACGGCTTTGGCGGCAATAACGTGCATTAAAGGGCCCCCTTGGGCACCGGGAAATACGGCCGAGTTAATGGCTTTGGCCAAACTTTCTTTACATAAAATAAGCCCACCGCGCGGCCCACGAAGCGTCTTGTGCGTGGTCGTGGTTACCACGTCAGCATACGGAACGGGGGAAGGATATTCACCCGCGGCCACCAGGCCCGCGTAATGGGCAATATCGCATGCCAAATACGCGCCGCAAGAGTCGGCAATTTCGCGTAGCTTCTTCCAATCAAAAATGCGCGAGTAGTTGGAAGCCCCCGCTAAAATTAATTTGGGTTTATGTGCTTGGGCCAGTTTGGCGGCTTCTTCGTAGTCAATTTCTTCCGTATCGGGGCGGACGTTCATGGCAATAATGTTATATAGCTTGCCGGAGAAATTTAATGGGTGCCCGTGGGTTAAGTGCCCGCCGTGGGAAAGGTTGAGGCCTAGTACCGTGTCGCCGGGTTGTAAAAGGGCAAAATAGACCGCCATATTAGCTTGTGCGCCGGAGTGCGGTTGCACATTGGCGTGCTCGGCCCCAAAGAGTTTTTTGGCCCGCTCTATGGCTAAGGTTTCCACTTCATCCACAAATTCGCACCCACCGTAATAGCGTTTGCCGGGGTAGCCTTCGGCGTATTTGTTGGTTAACACAGAGCCTTGAGCTTGCATCACAGCCAGGGAGGTAAAATTTTCGGAGGCAATCAGTTCCAGCTTTTCGCGTTGACGGGCCAGTTCTTTAGAAACGGCCGAAAAAATTTCCGGGTCAGTTTGTTGCAAAAAAGAATACATAAAAACCTCCTAAAAATCTTTAATTTTATGTTGTTATTTAATATAATCTACTAAATAGCAGTATCAAAAATCCAGTACGAGGTGCAAAAAATGGCAAAACTAACCAAGAAAGACTTTCTCAAAAAAACCATCAAACACATTGATATTAAAAAATACAATGTGGTGCCTATGGTAGAAGCGTTTGAGAATATGGCCTATGCCTCCCGCGAAGTGGCCCGGGCCAGCAAAATATACAACATGATGCTAAGCGATAAAAACTGCTCTGTCATTTTGTGTATTGCCGGGTCTTTAATTTCGGCCGGGATGAAAAAAGTGGTCGTAGATATGATTCAAAACCACATGGTGGATGCCATTGTTTCCAACGGGGCTAACATTGTGGACCAAGACTTTTTTGAAGCTTTGGGTTTTAAGCACTACATTGGCAACCCGTATAACCAAGATGATAACCTCCTGCGCGATTTGCATATTGACCGCATTTACGATACCTACATTGATGAAGATGAATTGAAAGTTTGTGACGAAACTATCTACAAAATCTGCAATGCCTTAGAGCCGCGCCCGTATTCTTCCCGCGAATTTATTTGGGAAATGGGTAAATACCTAGAGAAAAAGGGAAAAGGCAAGGATTCTGTGGTCTATAATGCCTACAAATACGGGGTGCCGATATTTGTGCCGGCCTTCTCGGATTGTTCTGCCGGGTTTGGGTTTGTGATGCACCAGGCCGAAAAGCCTGCCGCCCATATTTCCATTGACAGTGCCAAAGATTTCTTAGAGCTTACCCAAATTAAAATGAAAGCCAAGGAAACGGGCCTTATGATGTGGTCCGGCGGGGTGCCCAAAAACTTTGCGCAAGATACCGTGGTAGCCGCCGAAGCGTTAGGGGCTGAGATTCCGATGCATAAATACGCCGTGCAAATTACTGTGGCAGATGTGCGCGACGGGGCACTTTCGGGCTCTACGTTAAAAGAGGCCTCCAGCTGGGGAAAAGTATCCACTGCGTTGGAACAAATGGTGTATGGCGAATGTACCACGCTCATCCCGCTCATTATTGGCTACGGATACCATAAAGGTGCGTGGAAAAAACGTAAAGCCACCAACTACGTTAAATTCTTGCAGGATTTAGACGCCAAAAACGCAAAAAAAGCTGCTAAAAAATAATGCGTCTAAAAACCGCGCTTGTAAGTTTGTTACTGCTCTGCCCGTGCGCTCTTTGCTACGGGCAGTTGCGTTTTGCAAGCGTAGGGGGCAAGGGCGGATATTCTGCCATGCGGGCCAACTATAGGGCTGACTTGGATAATGGGTGGATTTTAATTCCACAATATGGTTATTACCGCATGAGTGACAAAGAAGTTGACCAGGCCGGTTCTACATCCCGTTATGGGCTAGAAACGCATTATGAGTTAACGGATAACTTGGAATGGTTGGCGCAAGGGGTGTGGCAACCGCGGGCGGTAGGGTATGAAGCTGTATTGTACAATACCGGCGTGTATTGGGAACCTTTTTACTATTGGGAAGGGATTAAAAACCCCTTTATTGTAGCTAAAGTTGGGCAGGCGCGTTCCCGCTCTTATGTAGATGCTACTGGACGCGATTTGGCTGACGGTGCATTCCACGAGGTGGCTACTTCGTTACAAACGGCCCTATCGGCTGATGTAAAAAATTGGAACTTGCAAGCTACCTGGCAGAAAGTGATAAAATATAATCACCGCGTACCCGAGCAGGTAACTTTCAGCTGGGCCGAAGTGCCGTATATGACGGCCGTTTTGCAAGGATATATTGAGGATGCTTTCGGCGTCCGTTTTAGTTATCAGGCCCCTTTGGTTACGCCGTATATATCTGCCGTGCGTTACCATTATTACCAGCGCAAGGTTGCGGCCACAGCGGTAAGTGCCGGGTTGCGCGTAAAATTATGGGATGTAGAATTACTGGGCGGTGTAGAAGTATTTGAACCCCGCAGGGAAGAAAACCGTAAAACGTATTTTTCCCTATCGGTGGAAATGCCGCTGTAAGGAGTTTTATGGCTGTTCCCCAAGTGCATTGTAACATTGATGAAAAAATGTTTTCTGTAGCTATCTTTTTAACACGTGTAGTAGCCGGGGTTGTGCTTCTTTACATAAGCGTAGGTTGTTTGTTGTACTACCGGGAATTTTTGTACAACGCGGCGGGCATAGGGTTCCCTTTGCCAATTAGTTTAGGATTGGCAGTGGTAGAATTGTTTGTAGCTTTGTTGTTGATATTGGGCTGGTTTACAAGGTGGGTGGCGGGATTATCGTTGATAAACACGGCAGTAGTAGGCGTTGTGTTTTTTGCGTCAGACCTTAATAAAATATATGTAGCACTTTTGGCCCTGTTGTTTGCCGCTTTGCTACCAGCCGCGTTGTTGGGGCCCGGGCGGATTAGTTTAGATTTTTCTCATGCCGTTCGCCGTGTAAAAAAAGAATTTAGAGGATAAGTATATGTCAAGCAATACATCTGTGCCGTATGTAAGTTTAGCCAATAAGTACCGCCCTCAAACTTTTGAGGATATGGTTGGGCAAGAAAGCATTTCAAAAACATTGCAAAATGCACTCAAACTGGGGCGTATTGGTCATGCTTACCTATTTTATGGCCCGCGCGGATGCGGCAAAACAACCACAGCACGTATTTTGGCTAAGGCGTTAAATTGCACCGGCCATACCGAGGATACACCTACTACCTCTCCTTGCGGCAAATGTCCGCAGTGTTTAGAAATTGCCCAAAGCGCAGATTTGGATGTATTGGAGTTAGATGCCGCCAGCAATACACAAGTGGAAAAAGTGCGTGAAGTTATTTTGGATACAGTGGCCTTGGCCGCCGGACGGGACCGGTTTAAAGTATTTATTTTAGACGAAGTGCACATGCTTTCTGCTAGTTCTTTTAATGCACTTTTAAAGACTATAGAAGAGCCTCCAGCTCATGTAGTGTTCATTCTAGCCACTACCGAGAAACACAAAGTGCCGGCCACCATTGTAAGCCGTTGCCAAACCTTCCGTTTTCGACCGCTTTCCGTGGAAGAAATTAGTACCCGTTTAACGGAACTGGCGGAGGCGGAAGGGATAGATCTTTCCGTTTCGGCCGCTAAGTTATTGGCCAAAAATGCCGGCGGCGCTATGCGCGATGGGCTAACGCTGTTAGACCGTGCGATTGCGTATGGTGGTGTGCATATTGATGAAAAAACAGTTAGTGACATGCTGGGGTTAACTTCTACGGATTTGTTGAGAGAGGCAGTACAGGCATTATGCCACAAAGATAATGCCCAAATGCACCGTGTTTTTGAAACATTACAAGTAGAAGGAATGGATGCCAACACATTCTTAAAAGATTTAAAAAATACACTAAGCGAGCTGTTTTATTTTACGTTGGGACAAGGGAGCGAACCTTTTGAAGGAAGTGCCGTTTTGCTACAAGGTGTTTCTACTGGTTTCTTGGCCCGTTTAACGCGTAAGTTAGGTAAACTGATTGACGAAGTAAAGTTTGCCGATAATGCATTTATCGGTGCGGAAATTGGCATATTTACCATTATGGACAGCGTACTGGATTTGGACGCTTTTATCCGCCGTTTAGAAGCGTTGGAAAAGGGAGAAGTGTTGCCTCCTTCCGTGCCTGCGGTGCCGCCGGCACAAACGCAATCAAAATCTACAAGCCCTTCCAAACCGCGCCGTGCACAAGAAGCAAAAATAGTTTCCGCGCAACCCTCCGCAGCCAGTGTGTCAGAAACAGCCCCGCTGCCTGTTTTGGACCAAGCTATTTCCAATCGCCAAGCGTGGAATCAACTAATCGCTACTTTTGAAAACAGTCCTTTTATGTACGATATGCTCTCTTCTTCTTCAATTGATTTTGGCACGGGAGATGTGTGGACGGTTACGCTCCCGCCGGAAAAAGAGTTTTATCAAAAATCAGCTGAAAATAAATTGGGGGAAATATCAGCCCAAGCCACCCGTTTAATGGGCCGTTTAGTTAAGGTTAAATTGGCGGTTTCGCCGGCCACGGTCGTTTCAAAGGCACGGCCCACCTCTAAAGAAGAACGTAAGCTGGCCGCTGTAAAAACGACTTCTGCCCAAGAAGAAAGTTGTATCAGCCAAGAAGAGCCGTTTGTGCCCGGTTCGTTTGAGAAAGATATTTCTTCTGTTGGGTTTACAGATACCCCGCAAGAAGTACAAGAAATTTTAAAATTATTCCCTGGGGAGCTAATCGCTTAGTATGCAACTTTTAGACCGCTTGGTACGTGCTTTGAAACGTTTGCCCGGTGTAGGGCCGCGCCAAGCGGAGCGGTATGCTAGCTATTTTTTGCGTGCCAGCCAAGGTGAAACGGAGGAGTTTGTAACAGCTTTGCTGGAAATGAAAAAAGGGATTGGCCTTTGTCCGGTTTGTTTTTCATATAGTGAGAACGGATTGTGCGACATTTGCCAAGATTCCTCGCGCGATAAAACACAAATTTGTGTGGTGGAAGATCCGCAGGATATTGAGGCGATAGAAAAAACTCGTGCTTATCACGGGTTATATCACGTGTTGCATGGGTCGGTTTCCCCGTTGGATGGGCGCGGTGCGGAACAAGTAAAAGTACGCGAATTATTAACCCGTATTGCACAAAACAATTCCCCGGTGCGTGAAGTAATTTTAGCTACGGATCCGGATAGTGAAGGGGAAACTACTGCCTTGTATTTAGCCGATTTGTTGCGTGGCCACGTGGCCCAAATTACGCGTATTGGCTATGGGGTTCCGCTGGGGGGCGATATTGACTATATGGACGAGATGACTCTGGGATATTCGCTCAAAGGCCGTACTAAAATGTGATTTTTGAAAATTTTTCAGCGCAAGGACGGCTTCTTGCTTATGCACCCGGATACGTACAAACGTCCTCTTTTGTTTTTATTACTGGCCCTAATTGTAGGGCTGGCTTTTTTCTATCGCCCGGCCCCATCTGCGGGAGATTTGTATAATTATCTATCCCAAAAAGAAGTTACTTTAACCGGTCGGGTGGAACATTTTTACACGGCTAAGCCAAAATCCAACAATGTTATTTTAAAAGTATTTACCGTAGACGGAATCCCTGCCACGGGATATACCTATGCCCGTTTGCAGGATGTAGAACCTTTGTGGAAAGATACGTTGGAAGTGAAAGGGCGCGTGCGAGCACCTTACGGTATAGATTTGTTGGGCAATTTTAATTGGCGCAACTATTTGGCATACAAACACGTTTTTACAGAAATTCAAAGTAGCGAAGTAACCGTAATAAAGCAAGCCCCTTGGCCTTATCGGGTATTGAGGGCGGTACGCCAAGATATTTTACAGGTGTTTAATACACATTTAGAGCCCACCCTGGCCACCATTGCCGGTGGCATACTTCTAGGGGAACATAGTGATTTGTCGCCTGAGCTTCACACCGCGTTTCAAGATAGTGGAGCTATTCATTTGTTAGTAGCTTCAGGCGGAAACGTGGGGTTTGTTACACTGATGACGTTGGCAGTTTGCGCGCTTTTTAGTTTGGGCCGCCGCAAGGCTTTGATCATAGCTTTGGCCGTAGCCGGAGTATACACACTCATTGCCGGAGCAGATGCGCCACTTATCCGGGCTTATTTTATGGCGGTTTTTACTTGTCTTGGACTTTTGCTGGGCAGAAACAGTGGCACGTTTCACGGGTTGGTATTTTCGTGTTTTGTAATTTTAGTTTTCAATCCGGCATCCTTGTTTGAAACAGGGTTTCAAATGTCCTTTTTGGCTACGGCGGCGTTGATTATTTGTTTACATAATTATCCTGTTACTACTAAGAGCCCGCGTTTTGTGCGTTTCTTTGTGCAAATTTTTCTATCTACCCTGGCTGTTCAGTTGGCGCTACTGCCGGTATTTACCAATGTGTTTCATAAAATTTCTTTAACGGGTTTAATAGCCAATATGCTTTTAGTGCCGCTGGCTTCTATTTTGTTGGGGTTGAGTTTTGGGTATTATGTGCTAGTGAAGTTGCATATAGGTGAGGTGCTTTTTTACCCGTTGTGGGGCGGTTTGTTTTCATTTCGTCAGTTGGTGGAATTTTTTGCTTCGTTCAACGTGTCTGCCCTACCGGTTACCTCGTGGAAGCCCGGTAGTATAGTAGCGTATTACGTTGTGTTGTTTTGGGTACTTAATTTACCGCTTAAAAACTGGGCACGCCGCGGAGTGTGGGTGGTGGCCCCTTTAGTGACGGTTGTGCTACTTGGGCAATCTCTGTTAAATTCCGGGCCGCGCGTGTATTTATTGGATGAATGGTATAAAGGGGTCGCTTTGGTAGAAACAGCTGATAAACACCTTTTTATTTTAGGAAACGGCCTTCATCCGGATAAAGTAAAAGCCGCGTTGTACCATACGGGATATAAACGCGCAGAGGCCGTATTTTTGTTTGATGCAAAATCGAGTAAATTTGATTATACCGAATTAGCCCGCGAAGTTATTACTCCGTTTGAAACTGCCTGGCCGACCGAAAAGGACTGGATTTTTGACCAAAACCGCGTTACAATAGTATGGGGAGCTCACCTAACCAAAGACGGACGCATTTGGTATAACACGGGCTACAGCGGCTCGCCGCAGGATGATGTGTCTTATTGTTTTGCCGCTAACGGGCGTGAGTTTTGTGTGGGGGCCGGGGCACGTTTTGTACAGCAGGGTTCCCAAATTACGCAGGCTCGCTTAAATCAAACGGTACAAGTTAAATTATGAAAAACGAAGAAATAATCCAGCATATTCATTTCTTGCAAGAAGCTATTAAGGAGGCCCGCAAAGGCATGAAAGCAGGGGCCGGAGGGCCGTTTGGTGCGGTAATCGTGAAAAACGGCAAAATTATTGCGCGCGGGCACAACCAGGTTACCTCCACCAATGACCCAATGGCGCACGCTGAAGTAGTAGCCATCCGTAACGCGTGTGCCAAATTAAAACATTTTGAACTCAAAGGGTGCACTATTTATTCCTCGTGCGAGCCGTGCCCCATGTGTTTGGGGGCTATTTATTGGGCTCGTCCAAAAGCACTTTATTTTGCGGCAGATCGCTTGCGAGCGGCAGCGTCCAACTTTGATGATGCAGTCATTTATAAAGAAATCCCTTTGCCTCCCGGTAAGCGTAGCCTAAAAACGGCCTGTATTAAGATACCCGGGCATAACTTACCCTTTGACGAGTGGGATGCCAAAGAGGATAAGAAAGCTTATTAGCCATCAACAAATTGCGCAGACAAAAAAGCTACAATATAACTATGCCCCAGTACTTGGCCGATATTAAACAAACGGAGTTCTTTTTAAACGACGACGAAGCCCACCACGCGTGCGCCGTAGCACGCCACAAAGAGGGCGACGTTATCCGCGTATTTGACGGCCAAGGCAAGCAGTTTAAGGGGCGTATTACTAAAATCCAAAAAAATTTTGTGCGCGGTACACTTTTAGAGCCTTGCCCAATACGCCGCGTAGCGCTGGACCTTACGCTGGCGTTTGTACCCAATTCTCGCACTGGGCTGGAAGAAGTGCTGGATAAAGGCACGCAATTGGGGGTAAGTGAATTTTTGCCGCTTATGTCGGCGCGTAGTGAGTACGATATTTTTAAAAAATACGACGGAAAAAATGAGCGCTGGCACCAAATTATGCTTTCTGCCTGCAAACAGTGTGATACGCCACTGGTTCCGCGCATTTTGCCCCCTGTCAAATTTACACAAGCGCTCAACCAACAGGTTCCCTCTTTACTGGCTTATGAAGCCGAACCTACCCATACGCTTGCTTGGGGGGTAGCGCAACTCAAACATCCTCAAGCGTTGCGTGTCTATATTGGCCCGGCGGGTGGGTGGACGGAGGAAGAAGTTTCGTTGGCTGGTGCCCATGGCATTTTGCCCGTTACTTTGGGTGTTAACATTTTACGGGCTGAAACGGCGTGTCTGGCAGTGGCGGCCAAACTGTTATGAGCACATTTTTTATTAAAACCTTCGGTTGCCGCGTAAACCAAGTAGAAAGCCAAGCTATTTTAGAGGAGTTTTTGCGCGCGGGTTTTACCCCGGCCCCAAGTTTTGAAACGGCCGAGCTTTGCTTGCTAAACACGTGTACCGTTACCCACCAAGCTGATAAAGATGTGGAAAAGTTAATCCGCCAAATTGTACGCCGTAATCCGCATGCGCGGCTGGTGCTAACGGGTTGTTATGCCGCGGCGCACCAGGCGCATATTCAAAGAAATTTTCCAACCGCGGAAATTGTAGGTAAGTATGATTTGGGACGTGTGCTGTTTGGTCAAAACGATATTTGCTGGACGGTCTCCGGCCACGAAGGCCACAGCCGCGCATTTATTAAAATACAAGATGGGTGCGATAACTTTTGTTCCTATTGTATTGTACCCTATGCGCGCAGTGTTAAAAAATCTAAACCTGTTGTAGAGGTGCTGGCGGAAATTAAACAGCTGGTTCAAAACGGGTTTTTGGAGATTGTACTTACTGGCATTAACATCGGGAACTATTTGTGCCCGCAAACCGGGGCAGATTTGGCGGATTTGTGTGAAAAAATAGCAGCACTGCCGGGGCATTTTAGAGTACGGTTTTCTTCTATAGAACTCCCCACGGTTACGGACGGTATTATGGCCCAAATGCACCAATACCCCGCGCGGTTTTGCAATTATTTTCACTTGCCTTTGCAAGCTGGGTGCGATAAAATTTTAGCCGATATGAACCGCCACTACACTACCGCCGATTACGCCCGGCGCGTGGCCGATTTGCGTCGTGAAGTGCCGCAAATTTCCATTTTTGCGGACGTTATTGCCGGTTACCCTACCGAAACGCCGCAAGATTTTGAAGCTACATACCGTTTTATTAAAACCCAACGTCTTTCCGGCCTGCATGTGTTTAGTTATTCGCCGCGCCCGGGTACCCCGGCTGCTAACTTGCCGCAACTGCCGCTAGAAGAAATTAAACGCCGTGCTGACAAATTGCGTGCGCTGGATAAGGCGTTACGCAGCGCGTTTGCGGCCAGTTTGGTAGGTACCGAACAAGAAGTATTTATAGAAGCACATAAAAACGGTGTGTTGCACGGTATTACGGCTAATTTCCAACAGATTATTCTTCCGCAAAATACTCCGGCACATGGTTTAGTGCGCGCAAAAATCACACGTGCCGAACAGAACTTGTGCTATGGGGAAGTTTGCTAAATTTATACCTTACAATTTGTTACAATAAGAATGTAGTAAAAATACAATTTGATCTATTTTTGAGCCGTATGTAGAATACGGGTTACTTCTAAGGGAGTATTCAACCAAGTCAAAAATAGCCGATACCAGGTGCAACGGGCCCGTACAGCCTGTTGCACCGAGTGTTTCCCGTTTTTTAACGGGAAACCGCGGCTGTTATGTTGGGTTACTTGGTTGAAACCCCGTATGATAGCCGTTTTTATGTGCGCCCGAAGATAGGTCATTCAAAGGAGAAAAAAATGACAAAGAACAAGCGGGCGTTTACGCTCATTGAGTTGTTAGTAGTAGTGTTAATTGTTGGTATATTAGCGGCAGTAGCCGTGCCGCAATATACCAAGACCGTGGAAAGAAGCCGTTTGGCTGGGGTGTGGAGTACTATGTCTAGTATCCGCAAGGCTTTAGCGGTAGCTGTAATGAGCCCATACCGGGTTGCTTCTCCTGGCGTTTGGAATCCAGCCAGTTTAGATGTTTCTATAACTTGTGAAATGGCGAGTGAGTTTGACTGTGCCGTTGCTTGTCCATCCGGGCGGTGGGGTGATGAGTGCCGTTATTCCACCGAAGGAAGTAATGCTACCAATCCAGTAGTAAAATTTTATGGTCCATATACTATCCCCGGAGGTAGTGCCAAATACATTATCCTTACCTTAGATAACAACGGTCGCAGTTGCTCCGGCGACGCCGCCACCTGCAAATACTTAGGCATTGAGTAAGCCTAAAATTATCCTTGAAAAACCCCGCATGATGCGGGGTTTTTTATAAATTAACAGGCAGTTTACCTACGGGCTCAAATTTTCCCATTACACATTCAGCCGCGGCTTGTTGGAACGCAGGGGCCGGGCTAAAGGCAAGGAGTTGCCCCTCTGTTTTTACATCATTAGCGGCAAAGGGATTAGCAAAACAAATCAGCAGGGTGCGGCGTACATTATGAACGGCTTTATTGATAAATTCGGTTTCTTCTTCCGTCAGACCAATTTTACCCGAAAACGGTTTATAGCGTCGCCAAAATAAAATAATCAGCGTATCGGTTTGGGCCGGGTCTTTAAATTCTTCGGTCAAAATACCGTATGCGCGCAACGTATCTATAAAGGGGACGGGGGAAATCCCGTCGTCGTTGCCAATGTCCAGCAAATGTACTGTTTCGCCCGGTTCCACGGGAGGGAAGTGCCCCAGTGGTACCAACGCTTGGCGGGCCGTGCGGTAGGTAAAACTAGCGGGCATAATGGGTGTTTTTTGGGCGGTAGCGGTAAGCTCGTCCGCTTGGGCGCACAATTCGTTTAGCACCCGTTCGGCCCGTCTTAATACGTCGTCCGGGAATACTTGGGTTTGTAAAAACTCCACAAGCTCTAAAGGTTTTTCGGGTACCAACAGCACATGGGCCCCCGCGTCTATGGCTTGCAAAGAGGTTTGTTTTTCATTCCCCAAGGCTTTCATAAGAAGCGCATCTGTGCAAATGCATCGGGTAAACCCCATTAGTTGTTGTAACAGCCCGTGCAGAATGGTTTTGGAAAGCGAGGCTGGGCATTTATCGTCTAATGCCGGTACTAATAAATGACCGGCCATGATACTATCTGCCTGGGTAAGTAACTCTTGGAAAGGGCGCAAGGTTTGTTGCAGTTGGGCCGTTGTTTCCGCCACGACGGGCAACGCTAAGTGCGAATCTGTAGAAGTGTTGCCATGCCCGGGGAAATGTTTTAAACAATTTAGCACGCCCCCTTGGCGTAAGCCTTTCATAAAAGCTCCTGCTAAGCGGGTTACACGTTGCGGGTCAGACCCAAAGGAACGTGTATTTACAATGGGGTTATTGGGGTTATTAGCCAAATCTACAACCGGAGCAAATACCCAATCCACCCCAATACTGGCAGCTTCCCGCGCGGTAATAAATCCTTTTTCGTATGCCAGGGCTTCATCATCTGCGGCCCCCAACGCTAAATTGGAGGGAAGCAGTTCACTATCCGGTAGCCAACGGCCCAGGCCATCTTCATAATCAGCCGCAATTAAAATGCGCGGCAAGGGAGAGGTGGCCCGTAAACGCCGGGTTAAATCCAGCACGGCGGTTTTGGTTCCTCCGTACAAGCAAAACCCGCCTACTCCAGCGTGCGCTAACGCCAGCGCTTCTTCCAATGGAGTTTTACCAAACCAAAAACCGGGAAATACCATACGCGCTATGTTCATAAGGTCACCTTCCCCAGGATAGCATTTTTACGTGCCCCTGTGGCTTGGGAACAATGGTTTGTTTTGTGCTGTAAGTTAAGCCACGCAAATAAGGCAAATGCGGCACTCTCCTTGGCTTGCGGGTCTATGCCGTATTGCAACGAAGAGGTAATTTTTACGTGTGGCAATAATTCTTTTAAGAAACGCATCAACGTTTTATTATAACAACCCCCGCCGGAGACAACAACCTCTTTTTGGGCCTGTTTAGGCACAAAGCGTGTAATAGCTTGTGCGATAGAAGCCGCCGTAAAAAACGTGAGGGTAGCCAACAAGTCGTAGGGATTATTGAGGTGAAAATAACGCGTAAGATAGGCACGCCCGAATGTGTTTTTATCTAAACTTTTAGGAGGTTTTTGCAAAAAATAGGGTTGCGTAAGTAACTTTTGAACTAAATTTTTAGCTACTTGGCCTTTGGCAGCCCGCAGGCCGTTTTTATCAAAAGGTTGATGAAAATGTTGTGCGCAAGCCAGGTCTATAAGCGTGTTGCCGGGGCCGCAATCAAACCCCAGCGTGTGGATATTTTTCCCTACTACAGAAAAATTAGAAATCCCTCCGATATTGAGCAAAATTTTAGGGATTTTTTGTCCCCATATATGTTGGTCAAAGAAAGGCATTAAAGGGGCCCCTTCCCCGCCCAATGCCATATCCATCGCGCGGAAATCACTCACTACCGGGCAACCCAGTTGTGCCGCTAAAAATGACGGTTCCCCCAGTTGTAAGGTATTGGGAATTTTGTCTTTTGGCCCGTGGTAAATGGTTTGCCCATGCATCCCAACGGCGGCTATTTGGCTGGCGGGCAGCTGAAATTCTTTTAAAAACCGTTTAACCAGTTGGACATATAATTGGCCAATTTCATAATGTAGTTGGCTTAGTTGCGGGGCGGTCAATTTATACGCTTTCAATAAGCGTTGTTGCCATTTTTTTTCGTACGGATAATTTTTAAAATGAATGATTTTAAACGGTTGCGGCCGCACGGCGCTAATGGTGAGTCCGTCGGCACTGGTTCCGCTCATCAGTCCCAATACATACTTAGTCATTAAGTGCCCTCGCCAAGAAACCGTTGGTTTTTTTTAATTGGCGGCGCGCTTGCGACACGGTTAGTTTTTTGCGGTGCATGAGTACGGCCGCTTTAACATTTTTACCGGAAGCTAAAAGTAATTTGCGCGCTGTTTTTTCATCCGTTTGGGTAAGTAAAACAATCAATCTGATGGCACGGGCTACCAATTTTTGATTGGTCGGGCGTACATCCACCATTAAGTTGCCATACGTTTTTCCGCATAGGGCCATAGCCCCGGTAGTAATGGCGTTTAGTGCCATTTTGGTGGCGGTGCCTGCTTTTAAACGCGTAGAACCTGTTAAGGCTTCCGGTCCGGTGGGGAGGCAAATATGAATGTCTGCGTGTGCAATTTCTGCTTGCGGATTACACGAAATAAGCGCAGTGTGTGTTTTAAGAGCCCGCGCTTTTTGAAGGGCTCCTTGTACGTAAGGGGTATTTCCACTGGCAGTTAAGCCAATTACAAAGTCCTGCGCGCGGGCTACGCGGGCGATTTCTTTTGCTCCCTGCGCACGGTTATCTTCCGCTCCTTCTTGCGAGCGAAATACCGCTCTCTTCCCGCCCGCAATAAGCCCGATAATCTGTGAAGGCTTGGTACTAAAAGTAGGCACGCACTCCACCGCTTCTAAAATACCTAACCGCCCGCTGGTGCCAGCCCCAATAAAAATAATTTTATGTCCGCTAGCGTATGTTTGAGCGGCCTGCACCATAGCGGTGGCTATTGCTTTCCCGGCAGCTTTTACCGCGCGGGCTGCATTAAAATCTTCCGCGTTAAACAACCGCGTCAATTCCCGTGGTGTCTTTTGGTCTAGCCCAGCGGTATGGGGGTTGATTTGTTCAGTAGCGGGAATATGTTTCATATTATTTTTTTTGCGGCTGCTTCAGCCTGCTCAATGGCTTTTACCTTAAGCGCAAGCGGAACCATGGCAAAGGTAATTAAACTAATGACAAAAGCAAGCACAAAAAACGGGGCATACCCCAGCGCGGCTTGTATTTTGCCGGAAATCATAGATGGCACCATCATTCCCAGGGCCATAATCCCCGTGGAAATAGCATAGTGGGAGGTTTTGTACTTACCTTGTGAAACATACATAATAAATACAGTTAGCGCCATCATGGCAAGTCCGTAGCCAAAGTTTTCCAAGGTAATTAAGGCAGCTACCGTTTGTAAGCTGGGGGCTACGGCATACGCTAAATAGACATAGGACAAATTGGGTAATACGAGCGCTAGTGCAAAGGGCCAAATACATTTTTTAAATCCAAATTTTCCCAATAGCCACCCGCCCAGCAAATTGCCTACAATAATAGCGCCTAGCCCGAGCGTTCCTTTAATAAGGCCATAGTCTTGCATAGAAATTCCCAGGGCTCCTTCCGTGGCGGGTTTGAGCAAAAATAAGGGAACAATTTTTTCTAACAAAGCTTCCCCAAACCGGTAGAACAAAATAAACAAAAGAATATAAAGTACATTTTGTTGCGTAAAATAGCTGCCAAAAGCCTGTTGCCAAGCGGTAGTTTTTTTCTGCGCGGCGGGTTTATCTTGCGCGGGATGAGGCAAAATAGCTTGGTGGTAAGCAGCACACCCTGCAAAAAAGGTAGCCAGGGCTAAAAAGAAAACGACCCAATTATACGGAATGGGCAACCCATGCTGTGCCGCATATCCTACGGCGGAAATCAGTAAGCCGCTTCCTAAAATCATGGCAATGCGGTAAAAAATGGTGCGGATCCCCACAAAATACCCTTGCTCCCGGGGGGAAAGAGCCAGTAGGTAATATCCGTCGGTAGCAATATCCAAAGTGGCCGATACGAAGGCCCCTATTAAAAACCCCAGTAAAGACAACGTAAAAAACGGGATCTGCTCGCCCACTCCTGCAGAAACAGCCCGCACACATAGAAGTACCGCTAAAGCCAAAAATACCCAGCTCATCCCTATTTGTGCACCAATAAGCCAGCGGCGCTTGGTCCCGCGTGCATCTACCAGCGGGCTCCAAAACATTTTAAGTACCCAAGGTAGGTAGAGCCATCCGGTCCACCAGGTAATTTGTTCGTTGGAATAACCCAATTGGGCGTACAATAACACGGACACCACATTGATGATAATATAAGGGAACCCTTCCGCCAAATACAAAGAAGGAATAAATTGCCAAGGTGTTTTCATGTAAACGAAAAGCCCCCTTCCAAGGCACGGGCAATCGGTTTAGTGGTTTCGTGCTGTTCCAGTATCATTTTAATGACAGCGGTAAGCGGTACCGCCAAAAGAGCACCCATTACGCCCCACACAAGGGCCCAAAAAATTAAACAAGCAATTACAACCACCGGGTCTAAATTCATGCCTTTTCCCAACCAACGGGTTTCTAAAATATTGCCTACCACAAAGTGTATGGTGGTCAAACAAAACAGCACCAGTAACATATGCCAGTCAAACCCGTATTGTAAAAACAATACAGGCATGGGTAGTAACGTTGCAATAAACGGACCAATGTTGGGGATAAAGTTAAGAATAAATGTTAAAACAGCTAACATTAACGCCAGTTCGGTTTTTACTACCGAAAGTGCTACCCACGTTAACACGGCCGCTAAAACAGAAACCCCTATTTTAACCAGCAGATAAAACGAAATTTGCTTTTGCACATGGCCTACAAAAGAAGGCTTTGCGGCGGTTGCTTTGCCCATAAACAGGAAAATAGCAAATAAAGCTACCAGCAAAATGTTGGTAAATAAAGACACAATTAAACTGCCTACGCTTTTTACCATATTGAATACAGGGATTTTGGCCAATGTTTCGTTGATAAAATGAGCGTTTAAATGGATGTGATAGGTGCTTGCTTTGGCGGAAATCCAGTCTATGCTGTCATTAAGACGCTCGGTATAAATATCCGCACCGCGCACAAACCCTTCAATAGAGTTGGAGATAAATACCACAATTAAAATCAGTAGTGCTAATAATGCTAAAAAGCTAAGCACCAATCCTAAGTGAAACGGCACTTTCCATTTGTTTTTTAACCAAGATGCCAGCGAACCTGCTAACATAGAAACAAATAAGGCAATCACAAACGGCATAAGTACCGTTTTGGTATAGATCAGTACCCAAGTTGAAGCACTGGTCGCTATAATCATCAAACAAATTGTGTTGATAGGAGCATATTTAGAAGTGGTATTTGGGGTCATAAAAACCTCTTGTAATTAGTATAGCAAAAATAAAAAAGCCGGCAAGCGGGAAATTAGAAACAATATCCCGTTCCAACAACGCTTGCTAAAAAGCTATAATAATAGAATACAGGAGTATTTTACGTATGAAAAAAATCGGTTTATTTATTTTGTTTTTAATGGGCAGTTTGGGTACATTACACGCGGAAGTGATTGAAGCCAAACTGTTTTCTTCCCCGTCTTGTCCGCATTGTCGACATTTAAAAAAAGACGGATTTGTACAGACCTTTAACCAAAAACACGCCGGAGTTGCGCATATTACCGAATATAATGTTACCGAACAGGCCAATAATGTGCAGTTTTTTGAACTGTTGAGAGAACATAATGTGAAATCGGCCGGTATTCCCGCCTTATTTATAGGGGATCGGGTTCTGCAAGGATATCCCAATCCCATTGGTACGCAAACGGAAGAAGTATTGTCTAATCTGCTGGCTACCGGTCAAGATAGCTCTGTTTTGCCGGCAACGCAGTCTCCTACCTCGCCTGTTACCCAGCCGTTACCTCGGCCGGGTTCGGTAGGTACTGCTCAAGCGCATGAGAATTTATTTAACCAAATTACGTTGTGGGCCATTATCGGGGCCGGGTTGGCAGATGGTATTAACCCTTGCGCTTTTGCAGTTATCGTGTTTTTTGTATCCTTTTTAGCGGCTTACAAATATACCAAAAAAGAAATTATTGTCATTGGTTCTGCGTATTGTTTTTCTGTATTTTTAGCCTATATTTTAATGGGTTTTGGGGCTTTCCACGCGCTTTATGCCATGAGAAGTTTCGCTTATGTGGCGGTGGCTATCCAGTGGGGAACCATTGTTCTGTGTGCGGTATTTTTGGTACTTAGTTTGTATGACTTTATACTCTATCAGCGTACCCGCAAAGCAGATAAAATGTTACTCCAGCTGTCTAAAAGCTCTAAAGAGTACATTCACAAAGTCATGCGTTTCTTTTTAAAGGACAAACAAGGTTCCTTGTGGCGGCTTTTATTGGCGGCTTTTATGGTGGGGTTTGTGGTGTCGGGCGTGGAGGCGGTTTGTACGGGCCAAGTATATTTGCCCACCATTATTGTTATTTTAAAAGAAGTGAACCGCCATTTTTGGCGTGCTGGGTTGTATTTGCTACTCTATAACTTAATGTTTATTGCGCCGCTGGTATTGGTGTTTGCGCTTACTTTATGTGGCAAATCTTCCGCCACGTTTAATACCTGGCTTAAGAACCATGTAGGGCTTTGTAAATTTATTTTGTGCTGTGTATTTTTGGGTTTGTTAATACTATTATTGACGAATGGATAAAATTTACTTGGTAGGAGAAATGGCCAGCGAACTTAACTGCTTAATGAAGAACCCCATTAAAGTGGTTTTTGTTTAAGTAAGGGATTTGCCATTTATTCTCAAAATAAGATATAATAATATATGCCTTTTGGGGCAGTTGGCGCAGCGGTAGCGCGTCCGCCTCACACGCGGAAGGTCACAGGTTCAAATCCTGTACTGCCCAAATTTAATAAAAAACCCGCTTTATGCGGGCTTTTTTATTAAGTTCTTATATGCTACTTAACCTGTGTGCACGTGAATAAAGTTAGCATTTAACACGCCCGGTAGTAGTTGGGCGATCCCGTCAATCATAAATTGCATAGCAATGGCGCACAAAATCATACCCATAAAACGAATGACAATTTGCGTGCCGTTCCGACCGATTTTGCTAAAAATCCACCGGGCACTTACCAAACAGACGCCTACCAAGCAAGAGCTTAGAAATAAAATAAAAATCATGGTAGTTGTCATCAAAAACGTGGTGCTTTTTTCGGCGTACAAAATAACGGTCGTAATAGAGCCCGGGCCAATAAACAGCGGCATGGCCACGGGCACCAAAATATGGCTTAGACTATTGCGGGCTTGGTCAAAGGTAGTGCCGGAGGAGGCGGCGGTTTCCAACGCGTGGTTTTCAAATTTACTTTTCCCCTGCAACATGCGCAACCCCACAATTAAAATAATAATAGACCCTGCCAACCTAAATGCCGGTATGGTAATACCGAACATCGTTAAAATACGGTTGCCGCATAAGAAGAAAACAAGTAACAAGAAAAAGATAGACAGCGCCATTAACAACGCTACGGCCCGTTGTACTTTGGGGGTTTCGTTTTCTACATGTTCCAAAAAAATCGGTACGTTCCCAATCGGGTTTAAAATGGCTACAATACCAATAAACGAGTTTAAAATTACGCTCCAATCCATGGCGCACAAGCTCCTAAAACTAAAAATTTTAAGTTATTAATAGTATATAAAATTAGTGTTGGTGATGCCGGGTGCTTTTTTGCAGGCCCCATATAGTACAATATACGTATGGAACGGTTTAAACTTGTTTCTCATTTTACTCCGGCGGGGGATCAGCCCAAAGCCATTGATGCACTTGTGAATGGCGTGCTTTTGGGCGAACAAAGGCAAACGCTGTTGGGGGTAACGGGTTCGGGCAAAACGTTTACCATGGCCAATGTAATTGCCAAGCTCAACCGGCCCACGCTTATTTTGTCGCCCAATAAGGTGTTAGCAGCCCAGTTGTATGGCGAGTTTAAACAATTTTTCCCGCATAACGCCGTAGAGTATTTTATTTCGTATTACGATTATTACCAGCCCGAGGCCTACATCCCGCAGACAGATACTTATATTGAAAAAGATTCTGCCGTTAACGAGCAAATTGATAAGTTACGTCTTAAGGCTACTACATCTTTGCTTACGCGTAAAGACGTAGTAGTAGTGGCATCTGTTTCATGCATTTACAATATCGGTTCGCCGGACAGCTTTAACGAAATGCGCATTTACGTTAAAAAAGGAGCCGAGATGACCCGCGGGCAACTCTCTGGGCACCTTATTAAAATCCAATACCAGCGGGATGAATTGGAATTTACGTCGGGCAAGTTCCGTATGCGCGGTCCGTTTACAGACGTAATGACCCCCTACTCTCAAAATGCCATCCGGGTAGAAATTGCAGGCAAAACCATTGCACACATTTACGAAATACACCCTATTACGGGCAACGTGCTGGCAGAGCTGGATGAAGCATGGATTTACCCGGCCAAACACTTTGTAGCCACGGATGAGGACACCCAAAATGCACTTGCTCAAATTGAAAAAGATTTGGAAATCCGCCACGCACAGTTGCTTGCCCAGGGCAAGGAAATGGAAGCCTACCGCCTTAAACAGCGTACCGAGTACGATTTGGAAATGATTCGCCAAGCGGGTTTTTGCTCCGGCATAGAGAATTATTCGCGCTATATAGACGGCCGTCAAGCGGGTGAGCGGCCCCAGTGCTTGCTGGATTATTTCAAACGGTTTGATGATTTTTTGCTATTTGTGGACGAATCGCATGTGGCCATTCCGCAAGTGCGTGGGATGTTTAATGGAGACCGCGCCCGCAAACAAATGCTGGTGGATTTTGGGTTCCGTTTGCCTTCGGCATTGGATAACCGCCCGCTTAAATTTGACGAATTTGAAAGTTTGCTTCCGTCCACTATTTTTGTATCGGCCACACCGGGGCCGTATGAATTAACGGTAAGTGGAAACCACATTGTGGAGCAGGTCATCCGCCCTACCGGTTTAGTGGATCCCCAGGTTATTTTGCACCCTACCGCTGGACAAATTGATCACTTAGTTGCCAAAATTGCCGAGCATAAAAAACGGGGTGAGCGCACCCTGGTGTTAGCACTTACCAAAAAAACGGCTGAGGATTTAAGTGAATTTTTTGAACAAAAACGCATTTTGGCACGTTACTTACATTCGGATATAGATTCCTTGGAGCGGGTGGAAATTTTGCGCCAATTTAAAGCCGGCGATTTTGACGTACTGGTAGGCATTAACCTGTTGCGCGAAGGGATAGATATTCCGCAAGTGGGTTTGGTGGCCATTTTAGGGGCTGATAATGAGGGTTTTTTGAGAAACACCACTACGCTAATTCAAATCTCGGGCCGGGCCGCCCGCAACGTGGGGGGCGAAGTGGTACTCTATGCAGACCGCAAAACCGATTCCATAAAATACGCCCTGGCGGAGATG